>DAIMFL010000003.1:69230-71550 GCA_036724615.1 Alphaproteobacteria bacterium
GGCGGCGCGACGGGCAGGTGGTGATGGGACGCCTGCTCGACGCCCGCGACCGTCAGCGCATCGAGGCGGCGATCCGCGCGGCCGAGAACCGCACGGCGGGAGAGCTCGTCACCGTGATCGCCGACGCGTCCGACGACTACCTGCCGATCCCGGTTCTCTACGCCGCGGCGGCGGCGCTGGGGCTGCCGCTCGCCCTCTGGCTCGCCGGCGTGCTCGACGGATTCCTGCCGCTGTACCTGGTCCAGCTGGCCGCATGGCTGGTGCTCGTCCCGCTGGTCTGCTGGCGGCCGATCGCGATGCGCCTCGTGCCCGACCGGCTGAAGCGGGCCGCCGCCGCCCGTCTCGCACGCGAGCAGTTCTACGCGCGCGGCCTGCACGAGACGCCGGAGCGCGGCGGGCTGCTGCTCTTCGTCTCCGCCGCCGAGCGCTATGTCGAGATCATCGCCGATCGGGGGATCGACGCGAAGGTGCCCGAAGACTCCTGGAAATCGATTGTCGCGGAGTTCACGCGGCAGGTCCGCTCCGGCCGCATCGCGGACGGATTTCTCGGCGCCATCGCCGCTTGCGACGCGCTCCTGGCCAAGCATCTTCCCGCCGTCGCGGGCGACAATCCGAACCGTCTTCCCGACGTCCTGATCGAGATCTGAAGAGAGTCTGACACAGCATGGCACGCATCGCCGTCGGCGGCTTCCAGCACGAGACCAACACCTTTGCCCCGACCCGGGCGACCTTCGAGCATTTCGAGGTCGCGGACGGCTGGCCGGCGCTGACCGCAGGTCCCGCGATGTTCGAAGCGGTACAGGGAATCAACCTCCCGGCGGCCGGATTCGTCGAAGCCGCGCGGGCGGCGCGCCACGAGCTCGTGCCGCTCCTCTGGTGCTCGGCGACGCCGCTCGCCCATGTCGAGCGCGACGCCTATGAGCGCGTCGCCGGCATGATGCTGGAGGAGCTGCGCAAGGCCGGGCCGCTCGATGCGATCTATCTCGACCTGCACGGCGCGATGGTGGCCGAGCATCTCGAGGACGGCGAGGGCGAGCTGCTGCGCCGGATACGCGCAATCGTCGGGCCGGACCTCCCGATCGTCGCCAGCCTCGATCTTCATGCCAACATCACCGCCGCGATGGTGGAGCGTGCGACGGCGCTGCTCGCCTTCCGCAGCTATCCGCATGTCGACATGGCCGAGACCGGCGCCGGCGCGGCCGCTCTCCTCGACCGCATCCTGCGCGACGGCGCGCCGGCCAAGGCGCTCCGGAAGCCGGACTTCCTGATCCCGCTGGTCTGGCAGTGCACGATGATCGAGCCCGCCGCCGGGATCTATCGCGAGCTCGGCGCGATGGAGCGGGGCGAGGTGGTGAGCATGACCTTCACCCCCGGCTTCCCGCCCGCCGACATCGCGGAATGCGGCCCGGCGATCGTCGCCTACGGCGCGACCCAGGAGGCCGCCGACCGGGCCGCGGACCGGCTGGCGGCAATCGTCGCGGAGCACGAGCCCGCCTTCGCCGGCCACATCTATCAGCCCGACGAAGCCGTGCGCCACGCCATGCGCCATGACGGCAACGGTCCGATCATCCTCGCCGACACCCAGGACAATCCGGGCGCCGGGACGAACTCGGACACGATGGGGCTGTTCGAGGCGCTGGTCCGCAACGGCGCGGCCGGCGCCGTGGAGGGGCTGATCTGCGACCCCGACGTGGCGGCGATCGCCCATCAGGCGGGTGAGGCGGCCGAGATCACCGTCGAGCTCGGCGAGAAATCGGGCCTGCCCGGCCACCGTCCGATGGCCGCGACGTTCAAGGTCGAGCGGCTCGGCACGGGACGGTTCACGGCCACGGGGCCGTTCTACGCCGGGTCGCGGATGCAGCTCGGCCGCATGGCCCTGCTGTCGCTGAACGGCGTGCGCGCGGTGGTCTCGAGCCGCAAGCAGCAGGCCGCCGATCAGTCGATGTTCCGCCATCTCGGGATCGAGCCGCGCGAGCAGCGCATCCTCGCCCTCAAGAGCTCGGTCCATTTCCGGGCCGATTTCCAGCCGATCGCCTCCGAGATCCTGATCGTCGCGGCGCCGGGCTCCAACCCGGTCGATCATCTGGCGTTGCCCTATCGCCGCCTGCGCGAAGGCGTCAGGCTGATGCCGATGGGACCGGCATATCGGCGTAGGCGAGGGGCAGAGGCACAGAGCTGAAGGCCTAGGACGATTGTCATGCGCGGACTTGATCCGCGCATCCATTCATCCGCCCGCGTGGACGGCGGGATGGATCGCCGGGTCAAGCCCGGCGATGACAACTTTCCTGGCGATTCTGCTGTCCCGTCCGCCTACGACGTC
>DAIMFL010000004.1:0-18934 GCA_036724615.1 Alphaproteobacteria bacterium
GGTTCCGATCCCGCGCCGATTGCGCCGGACGGCGGGCCTGCCTATGATTCCCGGGCACATCCCGAGTCGGCCGTCGGCCATCACCGAGAACATCGAAACGCCTTGCCGCCGGCCCCATGACCGATCTCGAAACCGCACGGACCGCCCTCAAGGCGGTGTTCGGCTTCGACGGCTTCCGCCCCGGCCAGCAGGAGATCGTGGAGGCCGTCCTTCGCGGCGAGAACGTGCTGGCGGTGATGCCGACCGGCAGCGGAAAGTCGCTCTGCTATCAGCTGCCGGCGGTGGTCCGGCCGGGCCTCACCGTCGTCGTCTCGCCGCTCATCGCGCTGATGCGCGATCAGGTCGGGCAGCTTCGCGCCTGCGGGGTCGAGGCGGCGAGTCTCAACTCCGCCAACGATCCCGCCGAGAACCGGCGCGTCGAGGCCTCGCTGCGCGACGGCACGCTCAAGATCCTCTACGTCGCGCCGGAGCGCCTGTCGCGCGGCGATACGCGCGCGATGCTGCGCCGGGCGGGGGTCCGGCTGCTCGCCATCGACGAAGCCCATTGCGTCTCGCAATGGGGCCATGATTTCCGGCCCGAGTATCTGCAGCTCGGCGAGATCGGCGCGGAGATCGGCGGCGCGCAATCGATCGCGCTCACCGCCACGGCCGATGCGCCGACCCGCGACGACATCGTCCGCAAGCTGTTCGGCGCGGCGCCGCGGATCTTCACCCGCTCCTTCGATCGCCCCAATCTGCGCCTCGCCATGCGGCCGAAGACCGCGGCGGCGCGGCAGCTGTCGGAGTTCCTGGCCCGCCGGCGCGGTCTCAGCGGGATCGTGTACTGCGCGTCGCGCAAGCGTACCGAGGCGCTGGCCCAGGCGCTCACCGCGGCCGGCCATCGCGCGCTGCCCTATCACGCCGGCATGGAGCAGGCGGCGCGCAACGCCAATCAGGACACGTTCCTGCAGCAGGACGGCGTGGTGATGGTGGCCACGGTCGCCTTCGGCATGGGCATCGACAAGCCGGACGTCCGCTTCGTCTGCCATGCCGATCTGCCGCAGAACGTGGAGAGCTATTACCAGGAGATCGGCCGCTCGGGGCGCGACGGCCTGCCGGCCGACACGCTGACCCTCTACGGGCTCGACGACATGCGGCTTCGCCGGCTGCAGATCGAGGAGAGCGAGACGCCGGAGGAGCGCAAGCGCATCGAGCGGCAGCGGTTCAACGCGCTGGTCGCGCTCTGCGAGGCGCCGCGCTGCCGGCGGCAGACGCTCCTCGCCTATTTCGGCGAGGCGTCGGAGCCCTGCGGCAACTGCGATCTCTGCCTGAACGGCGTGGAGACCTTCGACGGCACCATCGAGGCGCAGAAGGCGATGTCGGCCGTCCTGCGCACCGGCCAGCGCTTCGGCACGGAGCATCTGGTCGATCTTCTCACCGGCCACCCGACCGAGGCGATCCGGCGCTACGGGCATGATCGGCTGCCGACCTTCGGGGTCGGCCGCGACCGGGACGCCAACGCCTGGCGCTCGATCATCCGCCAGATCTACGCGGCGGGGCTGATCTCGCTCGACATCGTCGAGCACGGGCGCTGGACGGTGACCGAGATGGGCCGCCGGGTTCTGCGCGGCGAGACCGGCATCGAGCTGCGCCGGGACGTGCTCGGCGCCGAGCGGAAAGGGCGGCGGCAAAGGCGGGCGGGTCCGCCGGCAGGCGCCGCCGACGGCGCGAACCCGGAGCTCCTCTCGGCGCTGAAGACGCTGCGGCTCGGCCTCGCTCGGGCGCAGGGCCTCCCCGCCTATGCCATATTCCCGGATCGGACCCTGCTGGAGATGGCGGCGGCGCGGCCGGCGAGCCTCGACGAGATGCGCGACCTCCACGGCGTCGGGCAGGTCAAGCTCGACCGGCACGGCCGGGTCTTTCTCGACGTCATCCTGCGCCACCGCGAGACGTCGGCGGAGGGGCCCGCGGGGTGACGGATTCGCGTCAGAGCCGCGCCGGCGCGCGGCGGTGCCAGAGGAACATGTCCTCGGTCACGATCGCATCCATGGGGATGTCGTGCGGCTGCGGCGCGACGCTGCCGAGCCGCCCGAGCTCGAATCCGAGGCCGATGGCGAGCGGCCGCGGCGCCATCGCGGCGAGCGTGCGGTCGTAATAGCCGCCGCCGTAGCCCAGCCGGTAACCCGCGGCGTCGAAGCCGACGAGCGGGACCAGCAGCAGCGCCGGGCGGAGCGGACTGCGCTCTGCCGGTATCGGGATGTTCCAGATCCCGCGGGCCATCTTCATGCGCGGCTGCCAGGCCCAGAACTCCAGCGGCTTCCCCTTCTCCACGACGACCGGCAGCGCGGCGGGAGAGCCCCTGGCCATGAGGTCGCGCATCAGGCCGCGCAGGTCGATCTCGCCCTTGAACGCCCAGTAGAAGCCGGCCGCGCCGCCCTCGAGCGCGGGCAGGCCCGCGCGCAGCCGCTCCAGGATGGCGGCGGCCCGCGTCTCGCGGTCGCGCCGCAGCATCCGCACCCGCGCACTGATGAGCTCCGCCCGCTTGGCGCGCCGCCAGTCCCGGATCTCCGGCCAGTCCGCGGGGGCTTGGCGGACGTCAGCGGAGCGGGGCATCACTGCCTCCTCGGAGATCCGGGATCTCGTCGAAGCTGTGGAACGGCGGCGGCGAGGACAGCGTCCATTCCAGCGTGGTCGCGCCCGCACCCCACGGGTTCTTCGGGCAGGGCCGGCCCGCCGCGAGGGTCCGCCACACGACCAGCAGGAAGACGGCGAGGCCGGCCAGGGATACGTAGCTGCCGATCGAGGACAGCAGGTTCCAGCCGGCGAAGGCGTCGGGATAGTCGGGGATCCGGCGCGGCATGCCGGAGATCCCGAGGAAGTGCATCGGGAAGAAGGTCAGGTTGACGCCGACGAAGGTCAGCCAGAAATGCAGCCGGCCCAGCGATTCGGGATACTGCCGGCCCGACATCTTGCCGATCCAGTAGTAGAAGCCGGCGAAGATCGCGAAGGCCGAGCCCAGCGACATGACGTAGTGGAAATGGGCGATCACGTAGTAGGTGTCGTGCAGCACCAGGTCGACGCTGCTGTTCGCCAGAACGACGCCGGTCACCCCGCCGATCGTGAACAGGAAGATGAAGCCGATCGCGAACAGCATCGGCGTGCGGAGCTCGAGCGAGCCGCCCCACATGGTGGCGATCCAGCTGAACACCTTGATGCCGGTCGGCACCGCGATGATCATGCTGGCCGCCGCGAAATAGGCGCGCGTGTCGACGTCCATGCCCGCGGTGAACATGTGGTGCGCCCAGACCACGAAGCCGATGAAGCCGATCGCGATCAGGGCATAGACCATGCCGAGATAGCCGAAGATCGGCTTGCGCGAGAAGGTCGCGACCACGTGGCTGATGATGCCGAAGGCCGGCAGAATCATGATGTAGACTTCGGGATGCCCGAAGAACCAGAACAGGTGCTGGTAGAGCATCGGGTCTCCGCCGCCTTCCGGCGCAAAGAACGTGCTCGCGAAGTTGCGGTCGGTGAGCAGCATGGTGATGGCGCCGCCGAGGACCGGCAGCGCGAGCAGGACCATGAACGCGGTCACCAGCATCGCCCAGACGAAGAGCGGCATACGGTGCAGCCCCATGCCGGGCGCCCGCATGTTGAAGATCGTGGTGATGAAGTTGATGGCGCCGAGGATCGACGATACACCGGCCAGGTGCAGCGCGAAGATCGCCAGGTCGACGGCCGGCCCGGGGTGCCCGGTTGCGCTGAGCGGCGGGTAGAGCGTCCAGCCCGTCCCCGCTCCGCCACTCACGAACATGGCGCAGGTCAGCAGGATGGCGGCCGGCACCAGCAGCCAGAAGCTGATGTTGTTGAGCCGGGGAAAGGCCATGTCCGGCGCGCCGATCATCAGCGGCACGAACCAGTTGCCGAAGCCGCCGATCAGGGCCGGCATCAGCACGAAGAAGATCATGACCAGGCCGTGGGCGGTGACCGTGACGTTGAAGAGCTGGGCGTCGCCGAAGAACTGCAGCCCCGGCTGCGCCAGCTCGGTGCGCATCGCGACCGACAGCAGGCTGCCCGCCAGCCCGCCGACGATCGACAGCACGATGTACATCGTGCCGATGTCCTTGTGATTGGTCGACAGCAGCCAGCGAAGCCAGCCCGCCGGATGCGCGGCCGCCCGTGCGGCGGCGATCGTCTCGGCCATGGCGCCGCTCCCGGATCAGAGGCCGGCGCCGACGGCCACGCGGTCGAGCGGCGGATCGACGCGGGTCGATCGCGCGCTGCGCCGGCCCAGGTTCTCGTTGGCGAAATCCCAGTTCAGCAGATGGTCGATCACCGCGCGGACGTACTCGGCGCGGCGGTTCTGCCGGTCCAGGTAATAGGCGTGCTCCCAGACGTCGATGGTGAGAAGCGGCACTTGGCCGCGGACGAGTGGCGTGTCCGCGTTCGAGGTCGCGGTGACCGCGAGGGCGTCGCCTTCGACCACGAGCCAGGCCCAGCCGCTGCCGAACCGGCCGAGGGCGGCCGCGGCGAGTTCCGTCGCGAAGGCTTCGTAGGAGCCGAACTGGGTGTCGATGCGGCCCGCGATCGCGCCGTGCGGCCGGCCGCCGCCCTTCGGACGCAGCGAACGCCAGTAGAAGCTGTGATTCCAGGCCTGCGCGGCGTTGTTGAACAGTGCCTCGTGCCGCGCGGCGCCATGGCTCTTGCGGACGAGAGCCTCGAGCGGCTCGTCCTGCAGATGCACCTCCCTCGCGAGCGCCTTCGTCTTCTCGACATAGGCGCGGTGATGCTTGTCGTGATGGAGCTCCACGGTCGCGGCCGAAATATGCGGCTCCAGCGCCGCATAGGCATAGGGGAGCTTCGGAAGGGCGATCTGCATGGGCTGGGCACCTCGGTTGATGGCATGCCATCAACCTAGGCAGCGGCTTCACATTTGACTAACGATATAGATTCGCCGATCATATCGAATGTTTCGATGTGAAGAGTCATGGACACGGAGCTCGCCCGCACCTTTCTCGCCATCGTCGCCGCCGGTAACTTCGTCGGCGCGGCCGACCGGCTGCATGTCACCCAGTCCACGGTGAGCGCCCGCATCCGGACGCTGGAGGACCAGCTCGGCTGCCGGCTGTTCGTGCGCAACAAGGCCGGCACGGCGCTCACCGCGGCGGGGCGCCAGTTCGAGAAACATGCGGCGACGCTGGTCCGCACCGTCGAGCAGGCGCGCCACGACGTCGGCGTGCCGCGCGGGTTCCGGGCGGCGCTTTCGGTCGGCGGCAGGTTCGGCCTGTGGGAGCAGTTTCTGCTGCACTGGCTGCCGCTGATGCAGACGGAGGCACCGGACGTCTCCCTCCGCGCCGAGATCGGCCTGGAGCCGGAGCTCATGACCGGACTGATCGAAGGCCGGCTCGACCTCGCGGTCATGTACACGCCGCAGAGCCGCCCGGGACTCAAGGTGGAGATGCTGTTCGAGGAGCGGCTGATCCTGGCCTCCTCCGATCCGAAGTCGCGCCCGGAGCCCGGACCCGGCTATGTCTATGTGGATTGGGGACCGGAGTTCTATGCCAAGCATGCCGCGAGCTTCCCCGAGTTCGTCGGGCCGGCGCTGACCGTCAGCATCGGCTGGCTCGGCCTTCAGCACGTTCTGGAGGATGGCGGGGCGGGGTATTTTCCGCTGCGGATCGTCGCGCCGCATCTGAGCGCCGGGCGGCTCACCGCGATCGGCGGCGCGCCGGAGTTCTCGCTGACCGCCTATGCGGTCTATCCGGACGAAGCCGACGCAGAGCTGCTCGGTGTCGCGCTCGGCTGCCTGCGCCGGCTCGCGGCGTCGACCCCGTCGCGCAGGCTGGCCGGATAGGGCAGGCTCGGTCGCATCGGCGTCACTCGAACCCCGCGGCGAAGCGCGCCGAGGACTCGGCGCAGAGCCCGGCGGCCGAGGTCTCGCGCATGTCGTCCCGGAACAGCGTCGCCTGGGCGACGAGCTTGTCGCTGCCAGCGACCCGGGCCGATTCGTCGGCGAACTGGGCGGCTGCATCGCAGTCGCCCTGCAGCCGGGCGATGAAGGCGAGGTTCATCCAGCTTTCCGAGGCGCTCGGCAGCAGCGTGACGGCCGCCTCGAAGAGCGGCCGCGCCTCGTCCATGCGGAGGTCCAAAGGCCGGCCGGGCGCACCGTAGAACGCCTGCAGCGCCCTGACCTGCAGCAGACGCCCGTAATCGCCGGCAAGAATGTCGTCGGCCGCCGCATCGATCGCCTGGTCGAGCTGCGCCGAGATCTCGGATTCGACGCCACCATAGGCCAGCCGGCGCACCAGGATCGACAGGGCGGCGGCCGCCAGCCCCTTCAGGTGAACGAAGCTGCCGAGCTCGGCTTGGAGATCCTCGACGAGCGGCATGACGCCTTCCGGCCCGAGCCCCAGCCCTTCCGCCGGCGCATCCTCCGCCACCGGAAGCAGATCGGCATAGGCCGCGACGAGCGAGACGAGCCGCGTCAGTTCGGAATGCGACTCGCGCAGGACCTGCGCCGCCAGCCGGCCACAGGACTCGGCGTCCGGGCCGGGTGGCTCCATGCCCGCCAGCTCCTCCGCGATGCTGCGCAGATCGGCGGGTCCGGTCTCGTCCCCCCACATGGCGTCCCTGAGGACGATCGGCGCGATACCGAACAGGCCGGTGATGTCGTCCACGTTCACCGCCCGGCAGCGGCCGCTCTCGTAATCGGCACTCGGCGGCGACTCCGCATAGGCTTCCATGTCGGCCAGCGGCTTGAAGAAGTAGAACATCGCCGCCGGTGCTTCGCCGCCCTGCGCCCCGTTCTGGACAGCGTAGAAATCGGCTTCGAACTCCGCATCGATCCGCTGCAGCCGGCCGGACCGGATCCGCTCCGCGTGCTGCAGCAGGTGATGGGCGTACTCGTGCTTCGCCACCTGGCCTACGGCATCGGTCGCCAGCGAGTAGGCCGAGCGCTGCGCCCGCTCGGGCAGCTCCTGGAACGCGGCGCCGTAGGACCGCTGCAGCCGTTCGGCGTATTCCACGAGGCAGGCGTCGCGCGGGCCGGTGGCGACACAGCTCGCCGCGTCGCGGGCGGCGATGGCGAAGGGCCGCCAGTCGCCCTCGATCTCGAGATAGGTCGCCAGCGCCATGCGGCAGAGCATGGGCGGAAACGCCGTGGGGTAGACGATGACCGGATTTCCGTCGGCGTCGGTCCGCGCGACGGGGATCAGCCGATCCGAGACCTCCGTCTCGACCCGGATGGAACGCGCCTGGTCGAAATACCGCATCGGCGCGTCGTGCACGCCGTTGTCGGTGACGAACTGCCGAAGCTCGGCCGGATCGGCGAGGAAGCCCTCGCACGCGTCGAAGGCCTCCGCCGGCGCCTGCCAGAGCAGCGCAACCGCGATCGCCATCGAAGCCGCGAGGCGCCACATGGGGGTGGTCCTCAGTAGGTTACCGGGTAGACGTTTCCCTTGATGTCCGTGATCTTGCCGGTCAGCGACCCGGCCGGCGGCGTCAGCAGGCCGGTCGGGCCGTTGATCTTGAAGCCGAACTGATCGGCCTGCCCCGGATCGATCGCCTGGGCGATCTTGAGCTTGACCAGCAACCTGCCGCCCGCCTGCCGGATCTCGGAATCGGATGCGAAGTCGATCTCGTAGATCTGCGACGGCTCGGGATAGGCGGCGAACTCATCGCCGCCGCCCACTCCCTGGATCTCGATCTCGGCTTCGATCAGATCGACCGGCTCGTCGCTGCCGTTGCGCACCAGCAGCAGGAACACGCCGTCGTCGATCCGAAGCGCCGCCGCCACGTGGTCCGGGCCGGCGCTGCGGTGGGAGAGCTGCTCCCAGGCGATCGGCGCGGCGAAGGAGAATGCGGCCACGCCGAGGCCGCCGAACAGGAGCTTGATCCAGCCTTGGGCGCTGCCTTCGCGCATGGCCCACCCTTCCCGGCCATCATACCACCGCCTGCATCCCGGGCGTGAGGACAACAACCCTCGCCCGCTTGCCGAGACCCCAGGGCGGTTCCATATCGCTCTGGTCGGCCTCCGGCCATGGAGCGCCGAGCATGTCTTGCCTCACGCCCGGACCCCGCGCCAGACGGCCATCGGGCATGGAGAAGCCTGGGCGGCCATCGAGCCAGTGCCAGTCCCTGATCCCCCCGGCGAGGAGGTTGGGATGGCCATTCTGTTCTCGATCGTCCTGCTGCTCTGCACACCGGGCGAGGCCGGCAGCACCGATTGCAAGATGGTGCGCCTGACCCATCCTTTCGCCGGCGGGGCGGCCGAATGCACGGATTTCGGCGCCAGGCTGCGGCAGCGCCTGTCGCCCCCGTACTTCCTGGGCGCCTTCACCTGCGTTCCCGCCGGGCCCGAGGCCTGAGCGGCAGGGGTCTCGGGCGGCGGTTGAACTCTGAGCGGGGCGATCCCTTAATATAGCCTCCATCCGGCGGCCGAAGGCTCGGCTGTACCGGGCCGGCCGTCGCCCAGCGGAACCATGTCGTGAGCCCAGCGTCCCTGTTTCACCCGGCGGTCGCCGCCTGGTTCGACCGGAGCTTCGCGGCGCCCACCCCGGCGCAGGCGGAGGCCTGGCCGTCCATCCAGGCGGGCCGCCATACCCTGATCGCCGCCCCGACCGGGTCGGGCAAGACGCTCGCGGCCTTCCTCGCGGCGATCGATTCGCTGCTGCGCCAGGGGCTCGACGGCCGGCTCGCGGACGAGACGCAGGTCGTCTATGTCTCGCCGCTCAAGGCCCTGTCCAACGACATCCAGCGCAATCTCGAGGCGCCGCTTGCCGGCATCCGGCAGGAGCTTGCGGCGCTGGGCCTGCCCGATGTGGAGATCCGCACCTGGGTGCGCACCGGCGACACGCCGCCGGGCGAGCGCGACAAGGCCCGCCGCCACCCACCGCATATCGTAGTCACCACGCCGGAATCCCTCTACATCCTGCTGGGATCGGAGTCCGGCCGCCGGATGCTGGCGACGACCCGGACGGTGCTCGTGGACGAGATCCACGCGCTCGCGCCCAACAAGCGGGGCGCCCATCTGGCGCTCAGCCTGGAACGGCTGGACGCGCTCTGCGGCGGCCGGCTGCTGCGGGTCGGCCTGTCGGCGACGCAGAAGCCGATCGAAGCGGTGGCGCGCTTCCTGGCCGGCGCGGGCGCGGACGGAACGGTGCCCGGCTGCACCATCGTCGACCGCGGCCATGGCCGGGCGCGCGACCTCGCCCTCGAAGTGCCCGGCGCGCCGCTGGAAGCGGTGATGTCGGGCGAGGTCTGGCAGCAGGTCTATGACCGGCTGGCCGAGCTGATCGCGGCGCACCGGACCACGCTGATCTTCGTCAACACCCGCCGCCTGGCCGAACGGGTGACCGGCCAGCTGTCGGAGCGCCTCGGCGCCGAGAACGTGACGGCGCATCACGGCAGCCTGGCCAAGGACCAGCGCTTCAATGCCGAGCAGCGGCTGAAGCGCGGCGAGCTGAAGGCGCTGGTCGCCACCGCCTCGCTCGAGCTCGGCATCGATATCGGCGATGTCGACCTGGTCTGCCAGCTCGGCTCGCCGCGCTCGATCTCCAGCTTCCTGCAGCGGGTCGGACGCTCCGGCCATGCCGTGGACGGCACGCCCAAGGGCCGGCTGTTCCCGCTGTCGCGGGACGAGCTGGTGGAATGCGCGGCGCTGCTCGACAGCGTCGCCCGCGGCGAGCTCGACCGGCTCGCCATCCCCGAAGGGCTGCTCGACGTGCTGGCCCAGCAGATCGTCGCCGAGACTGCCGCGCAGGAGTGGAGCGAGGACGAGCTCTACGCCCTGCTCCGCCGCGCCTGGCCGTACCGCGAACTGGCGCGCGCGGATTTCGCCGCGGTCGTCGCCATGCTGGCCGAGGGATACAGCACCCGGCGCGGGCGGCGCGGCGCGCTCATCCATCACGACGCGGTCAACCGCATGCTGCGCGGGCGGCGCGGCGCGCGGCTCACCGCCCTCACCAATGCCGGCACCATTCCGGACAATGCCGATTACCAGGTGATGCTGGAGCCGGAGAGCCAGTTCATCGGCACGGTGAACGAGGATTTCGCCGTCGAGAGCCTGGCCGGCGACATCTTCCAGCTCGGCAACGCGTCCTATCGCATCCTGCGGGTCGAGCGCGGCATCGTGCGCGTGGAGGACGCGCATGGCCAGCCGCCGACCATCCCGTTCTGGCTCGGCGAGGCGCCGGGACGCAGCGACGAGCTGTCCCGCGCGGTGTCGCGGCTGCGGGCCGAGGCTGCCGCCCGGCTGTCGGACGATCCGACCGGCGCCGGCCTGCTGCGCTGGCTCGTCGACGAGGCGGGCATCGGTGCACCCGCCGCCGAGCAGCTGGCGGAGTATCTGGCCGCCGGCCACGCCGCGCTCGGCTGCCTGCCGAGCCACGAGACCATCGTGCTGGAGCGCTTCTTCGACGAGGTCGGCGGCATGCAGCTCGTCGTCCACTCGCCCTATGGCAGCCGCGTGAACCGCGCCTGGGGTCTCGCCCTCAGGAAACGTTTCTGCCGCAAGTTCAACTTCGAGCTCCAGGCGGCGGCGACCGAGGACAACATCGTGCTGTCGCTCACCACCGCGCACAGCTTCGACCTGGCCGAGGTGGCGCGCTACCTGAACTCCACCACCGTGCGCGAGGTGCTGATCCAGGCGCTGCTGGACGCGCCGATGTTCATCACGCGCTGGCGCTGGGTGGCCGGGGTGGCGCTGGCCCTGCCGCGCTTCCGTGGCGGAAAGAAGGTGCCGCCGCAGCTGGCGCGGATGGATGCCGAGGACCTGGTCGCGACGGTGTTTCCCGACCAGGTCGCCTGCTTCGAGAACCTGGCCGGAGAGCGCGAGATCCCGGATCATCCGCTGGTGCGCCAGACCATCGCCGACTGCCTGCACGAGGCGATGGACATCGAGGGGCTGGAGCGCCTTCTCGCCCGCATCGAGACCGGGGCGATCGAGGTCGTCGCGCGGGACCTCACCGAGCCGTCGCCGCTCGCCCTCGAGGTGCTCTCGGCGCGGCCCTACGCCTATCTCGACGACGCCCCGCTGGAGGAGCGTCGGACCCAGGCGGTGATGGGCCGGCGCTTCCTGTCGCCGGAGGACGCCGCCGATCTCGGCCGGCTGGATGCCGACGCGATCGCCCGCGTCCGGGGCGAGGCCTGGCCGGAGGCGGCCAATGCCGACGAGCTGCATGACGCGCTGGCCTGGCTCGGCTTCCTGAGGATCGAGGAGGCGGAGGCGCGGCCAGGCTGGGCCGACTGGCTCGCCGCCCTGGCGCGGGAGAAGCGCGCCGCGCGGCTCCGGACGGCCATGGCCACGATGTGGATCTCCGCGGAGCGGCTGCCGCAGTTCACGGCGCTCTGGCCCGATGCGACGCTCGAGCCGGCCATCGCTGTGCCGGAGGGCTATGCCCGCGACTGGCCGCGGCACGAGGCCCTCGTCGAGATCCTGCGCGGCCGGCTCGAAGGGCTCGGCCCGATCGACGAGGCGGCGCTGGTGGCGCCGCTCGGCCTCCTGGCATCGGAGACCGCCGCCGCGCTCGCCGCGCTCCAGGCCGAAGGGTTCGTCATGCGCGGGCGCTTCACGCCGGGCGCGGCCCAGGACGAGTGGTGCGAGCGCCGGCTGCTGGCGCGGGTGCACAACTACACGGTGAAGCGGCTGCGCGCCGAGATCGAGCCGGTGGCGGCGCGCGATTTCATGCGCTTCCTGCTCGGCTGGCAGCGCGTGACGCCCGAGACCCGCATGCAGGGCCCGGACGCGGTCGAGGTGGTCGCGGCGCAGCTCGAGGGCTTCGAGGCGCCGGCGGCCGCCTGGGAGGCCGAGATCCTGCCGGCGCGGATCGCCGAGTACGAACCCGCCTGGCTCGACGATCAATGCCTGGCGGGGCGGATCGCCTGGGCGCGGCTGCGCCCGAACCTGGCGCGGCCGAACGGCGAGCGCGGCGTGTCGCCGGTGCGCACCACGCCGATCACGCTGCTGGCGCGGCGCAACGCGCCGCTCTGGGCCGCCCTGTCCGCGCCGCCGGAGGCGATCCAGCCGGGCGCGCGGGCGCAGGCCGTGCTCGAGGTGATCCGCAGCCACGGCGCGTCCTTCTTCGACGAGCTGGTGGACGGGACCGGCCTGCTGCGCCAGCAGGTCGAGGAGGCGCTGGCCGAGCTGGTGGCGCTCGGTCTCGTGAGCTCCGACAGCTTCGTCGGCCTCCGGGCGCTCCTGGTGCCGTCCGACCGGCGCAAGCCGGCCGCGGGCGGGCGGCGCCGGCGGCGGACGGTGAGCTTCGGCATGGAGGATGCCGGACGCTGGGCGCTCGCCCGCCGGGTTCGGCCGGACCAGGCGAAGCCCGAAGCGATCGAGCACGTGGCGCGCAAGCTGCTGCACCGCTACGGCGTCGTGTTCTGGCGCCTGCTGGCCCGCGAGGCGGCATGGCTGCCGCCCTGGCGCGATCTGCTCAGGGTCTACCGGCGGCTCGAGGCGCGCGGCGAGATCCGGGGCGGTCGCTTCGTCACCGGGTTCTCCGGCGAGCAGTTCGCGCTGCCCGAGGCGGTCGGCATGCTGCGCGAGGCCCGCCGCAGGCCCGCGACCGGCGCCTGGGTGTCGCTGTCCGGCGCCGACCCGCTCAACCTCGTCGGCATCCTGACCCCGGGCGCGCGCCTGCCGGCGCTCACCGGCAACCGGGTGCTCTATCGCGACGGCCTGCCGGTCGCCCAGCTCGTCGGCAGCGAGGTGGAGCTGTTCGACACGCTCGACCCGGGCGAGCATTGGGAAGCGCGCAAGGCGCTGCTGCGCGCCGCCGCCCATATCCCGCCGGCAGGACGGCCTGCCCTCGCCCCGATCCCGTCCTCTCCGAAGCCGGAACCGGTCGCTCCCGGGCGACGTTGAGCCGGCGACGAGCACCGGGGAGCAGGATGGCCGCAAGAGACCGAGATCTGCCGAACGCCGCGAAATCAGGCCGGTTCAGCATCGGCGGGCGCGAGGTGAACCGCCTGGGCTTCGGCGCCATGCGCGTGACCGGGCCCGGCATCTGGGGCGAGCCCGCCGATCGCGCAGAGGCGATCCGCACGCTGAAACGCCTGCCGGAGCTCGGCATCGACTTCGTCGACACCGCGGATGCCTACGGACCCAACATCTCCGAGGAGCTGATCGGCGAGACGCTGGCGCCTTATGGCGACATGCTGGTCGCCACCAAGGGCGGGCTGTTGCGCACCGGTCCCGACAAGTGGATTCCGCTCGGCCGCCCGGACTATCTGATCCAGCAGGCGCATGCGAGCGCGCACCGGCTGCGGGTCGAGCAGATCGCGCTCTGGCAGCTTCATCGGATCGACCCGGACATCCCGCGCGACGAGCAGTTCGGTGCCATCAAGTCCCTGCTCGACGACGGGGTCATTGCCGCGGCCGGGCTGAGCCAGGCCTCGATCGAGGAGATCGAGGCGGCGTCCAAGCTGTTCCGGGTGGCGACCGTGCAGAACCGCTACAACCTGATCGACCGCAGCAGCGATGACGTTCTGGAGTACTGCGCCGAGCGCGGCATCGGCTTCATCCCGTGGTATCCGCTCGCGGCGGGCGATCTGGCCAAGCCCGGCGCGCTGCTCGACGGCCTGGCCCGGACGTATGGCGCGACGCCGAGCCAGATCGCGCTCGCCTGGGTGCTGAAGCGCAGCCCCGTCATGCTGCCGATTCCCGGCACGTCCAAGATCTCCCATCTCGAGGAGAACGTCGCCGCGGCCGGGATCGGCCTGTCGGACGAGGACTTCGCGGCGCTCGACCGCGAGGGGCGCGCCCAGGCCGCCGCCTCGGCCTGATCCGGCCGAGCGCGCTCAATCGGCGAGCTCGATCCACACCGGCTGGTGGTCGGAGCCGTCGGCCGCCCCGTCGATCCAGCAGGATTTGAGCCGCGGCAGCAACCCCGAGGTCAGGAAGCAGTAGTCGATCCGGAACGGCCGCTGATAGCCGTGCTCCTCGTCCAGCGGATAGGTGACGCCGTCCTCCTCCGCGTGGCCGGTGGCCACCCAGGCATCGATCAGGCGATGCGTGACATCCACCCGCCCGTAGGAGAATTCCTTGTCGTAGGGGCCGACCAGCGCCTCGTATTCGGCCGAGCGCGGCACGGAGTTGAAGTCGCCGAGCACGATGGCGTCGCGCGGCATGGGCGGCGGCGTGCCGTCGGCCTCCCAGTCCGGGTCGAAGCCCGACCAGATCCCGCCCTCGGCCGGAGCGCCGTGCAGGATCTCGAAGAGCCGGGCGATCTGCGCCAGGCGCTCGTCGGGCGTCACGTCGTTGAGGTGGACGGCATAGACGCGAACGGGACCGCCCGGGGCATCGATCACCGCCTCCAGCATGCCGGCGATCATGCAGAAGGTCGTGACCGTCTCGAATTTCGGCAGCAGGTGCAGGCGCGAGGAGATGATCGGCCAGCGGCTCAGGATCATGACGCCGAACTGTCGCCTGCGGTTCACGATGGTGCCGTCGGCGCGCCGTAGGCTGCCGTCCGCGTCGAAATAGGGGCCATAGATCCAGTACCGGTCCGGCAGCAGGGCGGCGATCTCGGCCGTCTGGTCGACATCGCCGGAGCGGCGCCAGAACCGCTCGATCTCCTGGAAGGCGATGATATCGGCCGTCTCGACCGCCCGTACGACCCGGGCGGGATCGCAGCGCCCGTCCCGGCCGGTGCAGAACTGGGTGTTGTAGGTCACAACGCGCATGTAAATTCCCCCTACTAAATGAACGTTCATTCATCTTGACAGATCGACCGGCTGCGTCAATTCTCAGCGGTGATGTCGAGAAGCGGCGCCGCGACCGGGCAGCCTCACCGATGCCTGCCCCGCTCCGGCCGAGAACCGCACTGGGAGGGGGCGCTATGTTCAGGAAGACTATCACCGGGGCCATCTGTCTTCTGGCCGTCGAGACCTTTGCGGCCGGCCCGGCCGCTGCCGAGGCCGTGTTCCGCATATCGCACCAGCTCGAGGGCGGCGGCGCCGAGAGCATGGACCCTTACGACACCAACCGGTTCTGGCCGCCCATCAACATGGTCTACAACCGCCTGGTCTATGCCGGGCCGGACGGGCTGCCGCTGCCGGAGCTAGCGACGGCATGGCACGCCGAGAACGGCGAGCGCGCCTGGATCTTCACCCTGCAGGAGGGGGTCACGTTCAGCGACGGCTCGGCGTTCGACGCCGTCGATGTCGCCTATTCGATCATGCGCATGATCGACCCCGAGCTCGACTCGCCGTTGCGGCCGGTGCTGGAGAACATCGAGCGGGTCGAGGTCGTCGATCCGCTGACCGTCCGGATCGTGACCAAGGCGCCGGACGCCGACCTGCCGGTGCTGCTCACCGACTACCGGGCGCTGATGATCCCGGAGGGCTCGGGCGAGACGATCGACGAGAATCCGGTCGGCACCGGCCCCTTCAAGGTGGAGACCATCGAGCCGGAGGGGACCTCCGTTCTCGTCGCCAATCCCGATTACTTCCGCGGCAAGCCCGGCGTCGATCGCGTCGAGGTGATCGCCATCACCGACAGCGTGGCGCGCGTGCAGGCCCTGCAGGCCGGCCAGATCGACTACATCGACAACATCGACCCGAAGCAGCTGGCGCTGTTCTCGGACACGTCGCGGTTCACGACCCAGAAGATCGAGACCGGCGAGTGGGAAGCCCTGATCATGCGCACCGACACGTCGCCCTATGACGATCCGCGTGTGCGCAAAGCGCTGCGCATCGCCGCCGACCGCGAGTCGATCATCAAGGTCGTGCTGGGCGAGGGCGGCGGCCACGTCGCCTGCGACAACCCGGTCTGGCAGGGCGATCCCTATCACTGGGACGGCCAGTGCGGTCAGGACATCGAGGGCGCCAGGAAGCTTCTGGCCGAGGCCGGCTATCCCGACGGGATCGACGTCCAGGTCTTCACCAGCGACGTGGTCGACACCTATGTCAGCCTGGTGGAAGCCTATCAGGAGCAGGTGAAGGACGCCGGAATCCGGGTCGAGCTGGTGATGACCGCGGCCGACGGCTACTGGAACGACGTGTGGATGGTGGAGCCGTTCTTCGTCACCGGCTGGGGGCAACGTCCGGCGGCGCAGATCCTGCCGGAGGCCTTCCGCTCCGGAGCCGCCTGGAACGAGAGCTATTATGCCAATCCCGAGTTCGACGCCCTGCTCGACCGCGCCCGCTCCGAACCGGATTTCGACAAGCGCAAGGCGCTCTATGTGGAGGCCCAGCAGATGCTGTTCGAGGACGGCGGCGCCTTCATCCCCTATTTCCGCAGCGTCGCCCGGGTCTTCCGCGCGAACGTCAAGGGCGTCGACCCGGTGATCTCCGACAGCGTGCGCTGGGAGGCCATCACGGTCGACTGAGCGCCCGGTGCCGCGCGGCAGTCCCGCCATGCGCCGGGCCGAGAGCGCCGGACCATGCTGAAGCTGGTGCTCAACCGCCTGCTCTGGGGGCTGGCCACGCTCGCCGCGGTCGCGATGTTCATCTTCGCCGCCGTGGAGGCTCTGCCGGGCGACGCCTGCACGGCCTATCTCGGCCGCGCCGCCCAGGGCACGCGACTCGAGAACTGCCGGCGCGACTTCGGCCTCGACCGCCCGGCCGTCGAGCGCTTCGCCGAATGGGCGGGCGGCATGCTGCAGGGCGATCTCGGCCATTCGATGAAGCGGCACAAGCCGATCGCCGATGTGGTGCTGCCGCGTCTGCGCAACACCGCTCTGCTGGCCCTGGCTGCGGCGCTGGTCGGCATTCCCGTCGCGATCGGGCTCGGCGTCGTTGCCGCGCTGTGGCGCGACCGCCTGCCCGACGTCGTGGTGTCGACGGCCGCGATCATGGCCATGACCCTGCCGGAGTTCGTCTCCGCCACCCTCCTGATCCTGGTGTTCAGCGCCTGGCTCGGCTGGTCGTCGGGAATCGCCACGGTGAACGTCAACGCGCCCATCGCCGAGCTGCTGCCGGCTCTGCCCATGCCGGTCATCGCGGTCAGCCTCATCATGACGGCGCATATCCTGCGCATGGTGCGCACGAGCGTGATCGACGTGATGGCGAGCGAGTACGTGCAGATGGCCCGCCTCAAGGGCATGCCCCATCGGCGCATCGTATGGCGCTACGTGCTGCCCAACGCGCTGCTGCCGACCGTCAATCTGGTCGCCCTCACCGTCGCCTGGCTGCTCGGCGGCGTGGTGGTGATCGAGGTGGTGTTCAACTACCCGGGCATCGGGCGGCTGTCGGTCGACGCCGTCTCGGACCGCGACCTGCCGACGGTGCAGTGCATCGCCCTCATCATGTCGGCGATCTACATCGTGGTGAACCTCGCCGCCGACATCCTGAGCCTCGTGCTGAATCCGCGGCTCCGCACGGCGAGGACCTGAGCATGGCGGGCGCGGTCGAGACATACGGGGGCGCAGGCGGCGGCGCCGCACGCCTCGGCCGGCTCCTCGCCGACGTGACCGCGACGCCGTCCGGCCTGGTCGGCGTCGTGCTGATCGCGCTGCATCTTGCGGTCGCCCTGCTGTCGCCCTGGCTGGTGCCGCATCCTTTTGCCGCCCAGTATCCGGACCACGTGCTGCAGGCCCCGTCGGAGACGTTCTGGTTCGGGACCGACAGCCTGGGACGGGACGTGTTCAGCCGCACCCTGCTCGGCGGCCGGCAGGCGCTGGTCATCACCACCATCGCCACCCTGCTCGCGATCGCCTGGGGCGGGCTGCTCGGCATCCTGGCCGGGCTGATCGGCGGCAAGGCCGACGAGATGCTGATGCGCGGGATCGACGCCCTGCTCGCCATCCCGTGGCTCCTGTTCGTGCTGATGATCGTCAGCGTGATGGGGACGGGCGGCGCCGTCCTGATTCCCACCCTCGCCTTCTTCTACGGCCTGCCGGTCGTGCGGGTCGCCCGCGCCGCCACGCTCGACGTGGTCGCGCGCGACTTCATCGCCGCGGCGCGCGCCCGCGGCGAGCGCACCGGCACGATCGTGCTGCGCGAGCTGCTGCCCAATGTGCGCGACGTTCTCCTGGTCGAAGGGGCCATGGAATGGTCCTGGATGCTGCTCGGCTTCAGCTCGCTCTCCTTCCTCGGCTTCGGCATCTCGCCGCCCAACGCGGATTGGGGGCTGATGGTCGCCGACGCCCGGCTCTATCTGCAGCTCGCCCCCTGGACCGTGCTGCCGCCGATGATCGCGCTCGCCAGCCTGATCATCGGCATCAACCTCGCCGCCGACGCGCTCGGCAAGGCGCTCGGCGTCGACCGGAGCCAGAGGGCGCCGGTATGAACGCCCCTCCCCTCCTCGAGATTCGCAAGCTGTCGATCGGGTTCGGCCCGGACGGACACACGATCCCGATCCTGCGCGACATCGATCTCGAGATCGCGCGCGGCGAGACGGTCGGGCTGGTGGGCGAATCCGGCTGCGGCAAGAGCACGCTCGCCCTCGCCATGATGGGCTACGCCAAGACCGGCCTGCGGCCGCTCGGGGGAGAGGTGCTGTTCGGCGGCGACGATCTGCTGCGCATGGAGCAGGGCCGGCTGGCCAGCCTGCGCGGCGGCAGAATCGCCCTGGTGCCGCAGAATGCCGGCCAGGCCCTGGCGCCCAATCTGCGCATCGCCGAGCAGATCGGCGACTCGCTCAGGGCGCATTCCGACCTGCCCCGGCCGGCGTGGCGCGCCCGCATGATCGAGCTCATGCGGCAGGTCCGGCTGCCGGAGCCGGAACGGCTGCTGTCGAGATATCCGCACCAGCTGTCCGGCGGGCAGCAGCAGCGCGTCGCCATCGCCATGGCGATGGCGGGCGAGCCCGACCTGCTGCTCCTCGACGAGCCGACCACGGGGCTCGACGTCACCACCCAGGCGCATGTGCTGGAGCTGCTGCGCGAGCTTGCGGCCGCCAGCGGCACGTCGATGGTCTATATCAGCCATGACCTCGGCGTCATCGCGCGGGTGTGCCGGCGCGTCGTGGTCATGTATGCCGGAGAGATTGTCGAGGACGGGCCGGTCGAGGTGG
>DAIMFL010000004.1:18944-63391 GCA_036724615.1 Alphaproteobacteria bacterium
GATCCCGCGCGCCCGCGACCGGCAGCTTCCCGTTCCGATGGCCGGCCGGCTGCCCCGGCTGGGCGAGGCGGGCGACGGCTGCCGCTTCGCCGCGCGCTGCGGCAGCGTCGAGCCGGCCTGCCGCGACAGCCGTCCGGCGCTGGCGCGCACGGCATCGGGCGCCGCGCGCTGCCGCCGCCTCGCCGACCTTCCCGAGTTTGCGGCTGCGCCGGCTGCGGTCGCGCGGATGACGAGGACGCCTGAGCCGGGGCGGGACGATCTGCTCCGTGTGGACGCGCTCACTGTGACCTATCGGCGGCGCGGCTTGGCCGATTGCTGGCTGCGCCGGCCCGCGCCCGCCGCGACGGTTGAGGGGCTCGAGCTCGCTGTCCGGCGCGGGGAAACCCTGGCGCTCGTCGGCGAATCGGGCTGCGGCAAGTCGACGGTGCTGCGCGCGATCGTCGGCCTGCTGGCGCCCGCGGCGGGAAGATTGCGGTTCGACACCGACATGGCGCTCGACCGGCAGGCCGAGCGGCGCAGCCTCGATCTGTGCCGGCAGATCCAGCTGGTCTTCCAGAATCCCGACGAATCGCTCAATCCGCGGCAGACCGTGGCCGAGATCCTGGCGCAGCCGCTGCGGCTCTATTTCCGGCTGTCGGGGCCTGCGCTCCGCCGGCGCAGCGCCGAGCTGCTGGAGAGCGTGCGGCTCGGCGCGCATTATCTCGACCGCCTGCCGAGCCAGCTCTCCGGGGGCGAGAAGCAGCGGGTCGCGATCGCCCGCGCCCTCGCGGCCGAACCATCCCTGGTGCTGTGCGATGAGGTGACCGCCTCGCTCGACGTGTCGGTCCAGGCGGCGGTGGTCGCCATGCTCGCGCGGTTGCGCGAAGAGAAGCACATCACCTATATCTTCGTTTCCCACAATCTGGCGGTGGTGCGCAGCCTGGCGGATCGCGTGGCGGTGCTCTATCAGGGCCGCCTGTGCGAGCTCGGCAGCACCGATCAGGTCTATGACCCACCTTTCCATCCCTATACCGAAGTCCTGCTGGGCGCCGTGCTGGAGCCCGACCCCGACCTGCCGCCGCGCCTGATCGCCGAAGATGCCGTCGAATCGAGTCCGCCCGCGCGCGGCTGTCCGTTTCAGCGCCGCTGTCCGCGACGGATCGGACCGGTCTGCGACGAGGAGCGGCCGCCCGTGCAACGGAGCGCCGATGGGCACGAGATCCGCTGCCACATCGATCCGGACTCGCTGCGCCGCCTGCAGGCCGGCCCGGCACACGGCGCCGCGGCGGCGCCCCGGCGGCTGGTGCGGACGGGAGCGGGCGCCTGATCGTCAAGGACGCGGTGCCGGAGCGATGCGTTTCGATCGAGTGAATTGCCGATGAAGCGAAGCAGTGCAGCAAGGGATCTGTCGCGACGGCGCGGCTCGGCCACCGAGCGCACGCGGCGGGACATCCTGGACGCGACGATGAACGTGATCGCGGAGTACAGCCTCTCCGGGACCACCATCGACCGGGTGGCCGCGGCCGCCGGCACGGCGGCCGGCACGGTGATCCTGCATTTCAAGCGCAAGGAAGCGCTGCTCGTCGCCGCGCTCGTGTCCTGCGTCTTGTTGTTCGCCGCGGCGCGCCGCGCCGCGACCGAGGGCGGCGCAGAGGACCCGGCGGCCGCGCTCCGGCGGCTCGTCGATCTCTACCTGGATCCGGAGCTCGCCAGCGCCAGCAGGATCTCCGTCTGGTATGCCTTCTGGGGAGAGGCCGGCGCCCGGCGCGTCTATCTCGATCGCGTGGCGCAGGCGGACCGCGAGGAGCTGGCCGTGCTCGTCGAGCTGTTCGGCCTGATGATCGCGCGCGGCGGCCATCGCCATCTCGACGCCGAGGCGACGGCGAAGGCCTTCTTCGGCCTGCGCGAGTTCATCTGGCAGGACATCATGGCCGAGGGAGACCGCATCGACCGCGCGGCGGCGCGGCACCTCATCTACCGCTATCTCGCCGGGCTGTTTCCCGAGGAGTTCGCCGGGGACGCGTGAGGGCGCTTTGCGCCCCCTCGCTCAATAGACCGACTCGTACAGCGCGTGGAGCTCGGCTTCGCCCATGTCCCGCACGTGGCTCAGCTCCGCGGATTTGTGCGCCAGATAGACCTCCGCGAAGCGCTCCCCGAACCATGCCCTGACCGTGCCGTTGCGCGAAAAACGGTCGAGCGCCGCCTCCAGGCTGGTCGGCAGCCGCACCAGGCCGCGCGCCGCGAGCGCGGGCCCGTCGAGCAGCGACAGGTCCTCGCGCGTCACCTCGGGCATGCCGAGCCCGTCCTCGAAGCCCTGCGCCCCGGAATGGACGATCGCCGCCAGCGCGAGATGAGTGCTCGCCGCCGCATCGGCCGCGCGGATCTCGATGTTGAACTTCCGGGCGGCCGCCGCCGGGTCGCGCTCGTCCACCGGGCAGATGCGGACCGCGGCCTCGCGGTCGCGGAAGCCGACATTGTTGAACGCGGCGCTCCAGCGATGCGGCTGCAGCCGCCCGTAGGAGACGACGCTCGGGGCGAGCAGCGCGAGCGTCGATTCGAGATACGTCACGACGCCCGAGACGAAGGCGCCGGCCGCCGCGGAAAGGCCGTGCGGATGGGCGGGATCGTAGGTGGCGGGCGCGCCAGAAGAATCGGTGAAGCTGATGTGGATGTGGACGCCGTTGCCGACCGCCCCCGGACGGCGCAGCGGGGTGAAGCTCGCGGCGAGCCCGTGCTGCGCGGCGACGCGGCGCGCCAGCGTGCGCAGGACGGCAGCCTGATCGGCGGCGGCCAGCCCGTCCGCCGGCTTGATCGTCACCTCGTACTGGTCGGCGCCGTATTCGCGGAGGAACTGGTCCGGCACCATGCCGGCCTGGCGCAGCGCCGAGATCAGCGCCTCGCCGAAGGCGGCGCAGTGGTGGAATCCCTCGAAGGTGAAGGCGTCCCCCGGCGGGCGGTCGAGCGCCCGGATGTGAAACTCCTGCTCGAAGGCGGCGGTGACCCGCAGGCCGGACAGGCGCTCCAGCCGCGCCAGCGCCTGCTTCAGGATCGACCGCGTGCAGCATTCCCAGGGCGACCCGTCGAGCCCGACGATGTCGCCGAGCAGCAGGCGGATGGGCGCCGCGCCGTCGCCCAGCTCCACCACCGCCTTGCTTGCCGGATCGGGCATGATCAGGAGATCGCCGAGCGAGCCGTACGGGCCGTCGCCGATCGTGTCGAAGCAGGTGATCAGGACGTTGGTCGGCACCCAGCCGACGCCCGCCTTCAGGCGATGCTCCAGGTCGGCGAGGGGGAAGCCCTTGCCCCGCAGCTTGCCGGCGAGATCGGTCACGCCGGCGAAGACCAGCCCGTCAGTCGTCATGTCTTCCGTCCGAATCGAATTGGTGACATCCGGCCCGACCATGCGCCGCGCGATTGATGCTCCAGCCCGGGAGCTGCGGCATCATCGCACCGCGCGGCGTAAATGTGTAAGGTGGAGCGCGCATGATCGAGATGTCCCGCCGCGCCGTCGAAGCCGTACCCCCGAGCACTGCCGAAATGCACTTCCCGACATCCCACCGGCTCCTCGATCCGGGCGATCCCCACCCGGTCGAGATCGTCAACGAGCACGGCGCGGGCGGCGTCCTTCTGACCTGCAAGCATGCCGGCCGCGCCGTGCCGCGAAGGCTCGGCGATCTCGGCGTGGCGCCGGCGGACTGGGAGCGGCACATCGCCTGGGACATCGGCGCGGCCGATCTCGCCCGGCTGCTGTCCCGGACGCTCGATGCGCCGCTGGTGCTGCAGCGCTACAGCCGGCTGGTCATCGACTGCAACCGCCCGCTCGATGCGCCGGACTGCATTCCCGAAATCTCCGACGGGACGTCGATCCCGGCCAATCGCGGGCTTTCGCTCGAAGCCCGGGCGCAGCGCTACGCCGAGATCCACATGCCCCTGCACCAGGCCATCGACGGAATGCTGAACCGGCCCGGCCCCGCCGCGCTGGTCTCCGTGCACAGCTTCACGCCCGTCTTCGCCGGCCAGGCGCGGCCCATGCAGGCGGCGCTTCTGTTCAACCGCGATGCGCGGCTCGCCCAAGCGCTGCACCGGGAGCTGGCGAGCCGGCGGCCCGACCTGCCGGTCGCGCTCAACGCGCCCTATTCGGTGGACGACATCTCGGACTTCACCATCCCGCGCCATGGCGAGGCGCGCGGGATTCCCCACGTGCTTCTGGAGCTGCGCAACGACCAGCTCGCGAAGGCCGCAGACCGGGAGGCCTGGGCGGAGCTGCTGGCGGGCTGCATCACCGCTTCCGTGCGGCACCTGGCCGAGGCCGCCTGAATCCGGCCAGGACCGGCCCCGTCCGTAGATCACCATCCGGCGAAACCGCCGACGGCGGCGCGGTCCACCCGCCCCGCCGCCACGTCCGACAGCGCACGGTCGAGCATCCCGACGCCGGCCTCCGCCTCCTGCTCCGTCAGCGTGAGCGGCGGCGTGAGCTCCAGCACGTTGGAGCCCGTCCCGACATAATAGAGGACGAGCCCGAGCTCGAAGGCGCGATAGGCGGTGAGCGCCGTCTCGATCCGCGCCGGCGCCTTGCCGGCGCGGTCGGAAACCAGCTCGACCCCGATGGCAAGGCCGCGCCCGCGCACGTCGCCGATCAGCTCGTGCTTCTGCTTCAGCCCGTCGAGCAGGTCCATGAGATGCCGGCCGACCGTGGCGGCATTCCCGGCGAGCCCGTCCCGCTCGATCGTCTCGAGGACAGCGAGCCCGGCCGCGGCGCAGACCGGATTCCCATGCACCGTCTGGAAGGAGAAGGCCGCGCGGTGATTCATCACGGCCTCCGGCCCGACCGCCGCCGAGACCGGCAGCCCGCCGCCCAGCCCCTTGCCGAAGACGACGATGTCCGGCTCGATGCCGAGATGCTCGAAGGCATGGAGCCGGCCGCTGCGCCCCAGCCCGACCTTCACCTCGTCCGCCACCAGCAGGATGCCGTGGCGGCGGCACAGCGCCTCGACCGCCGGGAAGAAGCCGTCGGGCGGCACGATCATGCCGCCATCCGACTGGATCGGCTCCAGGAAGAGCGCCGCTACCTCGGCCGGCGGAACGGAGCCGGCGAAGAGGGCCTCGAGCGCCTCGAGCGCCATGGCGGCGGCGCGCTCCGGCCCGCCGTCGCGATACGGGTCGGGATAGGGCACGAGGGTGAGGCCGGACGCCTTGGGCACGCCCGCCTGGACCGGGTGGCCCGAGATCGCCATGGAGCCCAGGCTGCCGCCGTGATAGGCGCCCTCGAAGGACAGGATGCGCGGGCGGCCGGTCGCCGCCACCACGGCCCGGGCCACCGTCTCGTTCGCGTCCGAGCCGGAATGGCCGAGCCAGACCCGCCCCGCCGCCCGGGCCGGGACCAGGGAGAGCAGCCTTTCGGCGAGCGCCACCGCGGGGAGGTTGGCGGTCGAGAGACAGCTCGCCCCGGCCTGGCTTTCGAGCGCACGCCCCACCGCCCCGCGAACGGCCGGATGGGAATGGCCGAGGCTCGCCGCCCCCCAGGAGGCCGAGAAATCGAGGAGCCGGCGTCCGTCCTCCGCCAGCAGCCAGGCACCCTCCCCGCCCGTCACCGCCTGCGGGAAGAACCGCAGGTGCGACATGCTGGAAAGCGCCTTCCCATCCCGCTCGTAGAGACCGGCCATCGGCCTTCCTCCGGCGCGCGTCAGTCGAAGAAGCTCAGCGCCTCGTCCAGCTGCACCACGTGGCAGTAGATCATGTTGATGATCTCGAGCTCGCGACGGTGGAGCTCCATGGTGGCGGCGGCGCAGCAATCGTCCACCACCAGCACGCCGAAGCTTTCGTCGGCCAGGCTGCGCACCGTCGAGGACACGCATTGATCGGTGAAGATGCCGGCGCAGACCACGTCCTTGATCCCCATGTTGTGCAGGATCAGGCGCAGATTGGTGCCGGTGAGCGCGCTGTCCGTCGTCTTCAGGATGGTGATCTCGTCGCCCTGGGGCGCGAGCTCCGGCACGATCTGCCCGTCCGGCCGGTCCTTCGGCAGGAGAAGGTAGTTGAAACCGGGTTTCTTCTGGCTGAGCGAGCGGTCGCGCCCGTCGTCCTTGAGGCAGGCGATCCGGGCATAGATGACCTCCACGCCGCGCCGGCGCGACTCCGCGATCAGCCGGGCGACGTTCGGGATGACCGTCTGCTTCATGCGGTCGTAGAAGGGCTGCCAGCGCGCCGTCTCCTCCGGCGTGTCCTTGGGCTCCAGATAGGTGTTCTGGATGTCGATCACGAGCAGCGCCGTCGTCTGCGGATCGAGCCTGATGTCGGCCGGCTCCTCGGCATTGGCGTAGTAGAACGACCGATAGGCGGTTTTCCAGCTCATCAGGACTTCTCCGTCTTGCTCCGGCGCATGACGAGCGCGCCGATCTCTCGTGTCGGGAAGATGCCGCCGGGGCGCAGCGCGAGCACGGCGATCATCGCCACGGCGAGAACGATCTCGGTGAGGCCGATCACCGGCTCGCCGCCGATCTTCGCCTCGTTCAGCAGGGCCTCCAGCCCGCGCAGGCCTTCATAGGCCGCGGTCACGATGAACGCGCCGACCACGGCGCCGGTCACCGTGTTCGTGCCGCCGATCACCAGCATGGAGAGGATGACGAAGGTCTCCTTGAGGTAGAAGGCCTTGGGCGAGAAGGAGGTGATGAAATGGCCCCAGAGCGCCCCGCCCACGCCGGCGAAGAAGGCTGCCAGGATGAAGGCGCGCCAGCGAAGCTGCGGGATGTTCACGCCGACCGCCGCGGCCGCGCGCTCGTCGTCGCGGCTGGCGCGCAGCAGCTTGCCGGTGCGCGATTCCTTGAAGGCCAGGGCGGCCACGAGCGCCAGTACGGCGACGAGGGCGGCGAGCCGCAGATCGGTCGCCTTGGGAAGACCGAACAGCGTGCGCGGGCCGTTGGTGACCTCGCTCCAATGGGTCATCACCGTGTAGAGCACGACCAGCAGCGCGAAGGAGGTGATGACCGCCGCCGCGTCCGAGAGGCGCATCAGCGGATAGGAGAGCACCGCCGCGACCAGCGCGGCGACCAGGCCGCCGATCGCGATCGCCACATAAGGCGACAGCTCCACCCCCTGGAGGATCGGGTAGAGGTCCGGCAGCGCCATGCCCTTCATCTGCGCCGGGATGGTGAGCACGGCCGATGTATAGGCGCCCACCCCCATGAACCCCATATGGGCGAAGGAGAGGATCCCGGAATTGCCCATGAAAACCTGGAGCCCCAGCACCAGCACGAGCGAGATGCAGAGATTGGTGGCGACGCGCTCGTAGAGCCGGATGCCGAACGCCTCGACTGCCAGGACGGACAGGAGGACGAGCCCGCCCAGAATGACGGCGGTGAGGACGTGACGGTTCATGGCGGTCCTCATGCTCGCTGTCCCGAGGCGGGGCCCTTCATCAGCCCCTCCGGACGCCAGAGCAGGATCAGGATCACCAGGGTGAAGGTGAAGGCGTCGCGGAACTTCAGGAGGTCCTGCGGCAGGGTGTAGTTGAGCGTGGTGTCGATGAGGGCCAGCAGGAAGCCGCCGATCACCGCGCCGGTCAGGCTGCGCATGCCGCCGATCACCGTGGCGATGAAAGCGACGAGCAGCGGCTCGAGCCCGATCCCCGGCACCACCGTGCCGATGCGGCCGATCCACAGCATCGCGACCACCCCCGCCAGGAATCCGCTGATGGCGAAGGCCGAGGAGATGATGAGATTGGCCGGGACCCCCAGCATGCGCGCCATGGTGAAGTTGCTGGCCGCCGCGCGCATGGCGATCCCGAGCACGGTGCGCCGCATCAGCAGCGCGAAGAGCGCGAGCAGCACGACGGCGGCCCCGATCGTGACGAGGTTGCGGACGGGAGTGACCACCCCGCCGATCTGCACGGTCTGGGAGAAGATCTCCGGCAGCGGCACGGTGCGCGGCCGCGGCGAGATGAACAGGAGCGCCGCGTTCTGGAGCAGCGTCGAGAAGGCGAAGGAGGTGATGAGCACGGCGGTGACCGACTTCGCCCGGACCGGACGGAAGGCGACGTAGTCGGTCGCGATGCCGGCGAGGACCGCCATGAAGACGGCGATCGCCGCCATGACCAGCCAGGGCAGGGCGGAGCCGCCGACCAGGAACATGGTGTAGCCCGCCACCATGATGAGCTCGCCATAGGCGAAGTTCACCAGGCGGAGGATGCCGTAGACGATGACGAGGCCGAGCGCCATCAGCGCATAGGCGCCGCCCAGGCTGAGCACGTCGATGACGAACTGGAGCGCGAAGGTCACTTCCGCCCTAGCCCCCGAGATAGAGTGCGCCGAGATCGGTCTTGGCCCCGATCTCGGCCGCGCTGCCCGAGGCGGCGATCGAGCCGAGCCGCATGACATAGGCGCGGTCGGCGAGCTCCAGCGCCTTTCCGACGTTCTGCTCGACGAGCAGGATGGTGAGGCCGGACGCCTTGAGCGCGGCGATCATCTCGAAGATCTGGTCGACGACGACCGGGGCCAGCCCCAGCGACGGCTCGTCGAGCAGAAGCACCTTGGGCCGCGACATCATGGCGCGCGCGATGACCAGCATCTGCTGCTCGCCGCCCGAGAGCGTGCCGGCCGGCTGCGCCGACCGCTCCGCCAGCCGGGGGAACATGGCGAGCATCCGCGCGCGGTCTTCGGCGACGCCGGCGCCGTCGCGCCGCCGGGTATAGCTGCCGAGGGTGAGGTTCTCGTCGACGGTGAGGTCGGGGAATACGTCGCGGGTTTCCGGCACGGTCGCGACGCCGAGGCGCACCGTCTCCTCCGGGCTGGCGGAGGTCAGGTCGCGGCCGTCGAGCCGGATCGTGCCGCCGGCGGCCTTGAGCGCGCCGGCGATGCACATGAGCGTCGAGGACTTCCCGGCGCCGTTGGCGCCGAGCAGCGCGACCAGCTCGCCCGCCCCGACGGTGAGCGAGATGCCGCGCACCGCCCGGATCGCCCCGTGGCGCACCTGGAGATCCTTCACCTCAAGCATGGCCCGCCCCGGAACCCAGATAGACCTCGATCACGGCCGGGTCGCGGCGCACCTCCTCGGCGCTGCCCTCGGCGATGGTGCGGCCGGAGGCGAGCACGTGCAGCCGCTCGCAGAGGCGCATGATGAGCGCCATGTCGTGGTCGATGATGAGCAGGCCGAGCCCCGAGCGCGACGGGAGCTCCGCCAGGATGCGGAGCAGGGCCTCGGTCTCGGCCTCGTTCATGCCGGCGGCGGGCTCGTCGAGCAGCAGGAATTTCGGCTCCGCGGCGAGGGCCCGGGCGATCTCGACGCGGCGCTTGTCGCCGTAGCTGAGGCTGCCGCCGAGATCCTCGGCATGGGGGCCGAGCCCGAACTCGAGCAGCAGCTCCTCGGCGATCCGCCGCGCCCGGCGCCGGCCGAGCCCGTGCGCCAGCGCGGCCGTCTCGACGTTCTCCAGCACGGTCAGGTTGTTGAACAGCCGCACGATCTGGAACGAGCGCGCGATTCCCTTGAGGGCGATGCGGCGGGGAGGCAGGCCCGAGATGGGCTCGTCGCCCAGCCGAACGCTGCCGCCGGCGAGCGGCACCTGGCCGGTGACGGCGTTGATCAGCGTCGTCTTGCCGGATCCGTTCGGGCCGATGAGACCGACGATCTCGCCCGGGTCGAGCCGCAGCGAGACATCGTTCAGCGCGCGCAGCCCGGCGAACTCGACCGAGACATTGGCCGCGCTCAGGGACATGTTCGGCATCAGCACTCCCGCCCGGACGCCGGGAGGATGTCCCCCCGGCGTCCGCCACGCGTCACGGTGCGGGAATGCTCTCCGGCTTGCGCCAGCCGACGAAGCTGGGCTCGCCGCCCTTGAGCTCCACCAGCACGGCGGCCTTGTTGGGGACGTGCCCCTCCTCCGCCGTGCCGTAGTCGAGCTCGCCGGTGAGCAGGTTGAACTGCCCCTCCTCCAGCGCCTTGGCGACCGCCGCGCCCTCGGTCGTGCCGGCCGCCTCCACCGCCTGGGCGAGCATCATGATGGTGTCCCAGCCGGTCGACACGAAGGAGGTGTCGGGCGCGCTGCCGAACTGCTTGGTGTAGAGGTCGATGAACTTCGGCATGTCGGGATGCGCCTCCGGCCCCATCCAGGTATGGGTCACGAAGTAGATGTCGTTGCCGAGCTTCTCGCCCAGCGCGTCGTGCATGGCGGGGTCGTCATAGGCATCGCCGCCGAGCACCGGCGCGTCGTAGCCCACCTCGCGCAGCGCGCGGATGATCACGCCGATGTCCTGGCCGTAGGAGGACACGAAGATGACGTCCGGCTTCTTGCCCAGCGCCTGCAGCCGGGCGAGCTGGGCCGAGAAGTCGTTGTCGCCGTTGGTGTAGGTGTCCTCGAGGATGATCTCGCCGCCGTTCGCCTTGAACTGCGCGACGAAGTACTTGGACAGCGACTTCGTGTAGGCGATGAACTGGTCGGTCACCACATAGGCCGTTTTCCAGCCGCGCTCCTTCAGCGCGTAGTCGGCCGCCACCGCGCCCATGGTGGTGTTCCACATGGACAGGGTGAACTGCTTGTCGCCCAGGGACCAGGACGAGTAGAGCGGGTCGGACGCGCAGGTCGAGATGCCGACGAGGCCCGCAGCCTGCGCCTCGCGGCTCGCCGGGCTGCCGAAGTCGAAGTCGCAGGGCGCCACGATGAGCTCCGCGCCCCGGTCGATCAGCTCCACGGCGACGTTGCCCACGGTCACCGGGTCGGACTTGCCATCGATGTTGATGAACTCGATCTGCTTGCCGAGCAGTCCGCCATTGTCGTTCAGATACTTCACCGCGACCTCGGCGCCCCGAAGGCTCGGCGTGTCGAGCGGCGCCTGGACGCCGGTCAGCGACAGCGCGCCGCCGATGATGATCTTGTCGTCGGCCGCCTGGGCCGTCGCCGCGAGCAGCAGCGCGGAGGCCGCCGCGATCATTGCGAATGTCCGTGTCATTGCGCACTCCCTGTTATGGTTGCTTGCACTCCATGGGTGAGACAGCGTCACCCGAACCGACGCGGTCCCGCGCGGGACCGCACTGTCTCTCTCAGATCTTGGCCGTCGCTCCGATTTCCTCGATCAGGGCGTCCGTGCTCGCCTGCCGGCAGTACCCTTTGATGGCGCGAAGAGAGCTCTCGTGCCGCTCGGCGCTGTAGGTGGCGCAGGCATCGGGAACCAGCGTGACCAGATAGCCGAGATCGCAGGCGTCGCGCACGGCCGATTCCACGCACTGGTCCGTGAGGAGACCGGACAGGACCAGCTGCCGGACGCCCAGATTGCGCAGCACGTAGTCGATATGGGTGGAGACGAAGACGCTCGACGAGGATTTCGGAAAGACGATCTCGTCGTCCCCCGGCGCGATCTCGTCGATCACCTTGCCGTCGGCCGAGCCCTTCGGCACGTTGAAACCCGTGATCTTGTAATCGAGGCTGCGGTCGCGGCCGTCCTTCGTCAGGCTCTCGATCGTGGTGTAGAGCACCTCGATCCCGGCAGCCCGGAAGGCCCGCTGCAGCTTCCGCATGTTCGGGATCGCCACGGTCTTCAGCCGCTCGAAATAATAGGCGTATTTCCCGGCGATCTCCCCGTCCGGCACGTCCTTGAACTCGCCGCCGTCGCGGCGGACCGAGAAGTTCTGCACGTCGATGAACAGCAGCGCCGAGGCCTTGGGATCGAGCGGCAGCTCGCGCGTGTTCGGGAAATCGGCGGTCACGTGACGAGTCTTTCCGGGTTGCAGGTCGCGGCGGGACGAGCGCCGGACGATCATGCCGGCGCCGCTGCGCCCCTCGCATCTGAGATCACTTGCACCGGCATTTCAAGGGGAAGCTGCATCCGGGGCATTCCGGCCGCGCAGGGCCCCGGCGATGAGCGGCCGCCCTCAGAAATAGAGGTGCCGCACGACCTCGGCCTCGAGCAGCTCCCGCGCCCGGCCTTCGGCGATCACCTTCCCCTTGAGAAGGACATAGCCGCGGTCGGCGATGCGCAGAGCCCGCTCGGCGTTCTGCTCGATCAGCAGCACGGTGGCGCCCGTCTGCCGCAGGCCGGCCACGATCTCGAAGTATTCGTCGATGAGCCGCGGCGACAGGCCGAGCGACGGCTCGTCCATGACGACCAGCCTGGGCTCGCCGATCAGCGCCCGCGCCAGCGCCACCATGGCCTGCTCGCCGCCGGAAAGCGTGCCGGCCGGCTGCTTCAGCCGCTCGCGTATGCGGGGGAAGATCTCCCCCGCCCTCTCGAGCCGCCGGTCGAACTCGCCGCCGCCACCGGCCGCCTGATAGCCGAGCCACAGATTCTCCCGGACCGTCAGATCCGGGAACAGCCGCCGCCCCTCCGGCACCAGACCGACGCCGAGCGCGGCGACGCGCTCGGTTCCCACCTTCGCCACGTCCTGGCCGAGCACCGTCACGCTGCCCCGGCTCGCCCGGACGAGGCCGGTGATCGCCCGGAAGGTGGTGGTCTTGCCGGCGCCGTTCGGGCCGAGCAGGCAGACCACCTCTCCCGCGCCGACCCGCAGGGAGACCTGCCGGAGCATCGGCACCCGGTCGTAATGGGTATCGACGTCACGAAGCTCGAGCATGGGCCGATGCGCCGCCGAGATAGGCCTGTTGCACATGCTCGAGGGCGCGCACGCTGTCGAAGGTCCCTTCCGCGATCTTCCGCCCGTAATCGAGGACCATCACCCGGCCGGGCAGCTCCGCCACGACGCTCATGTCGTGCTCGATGATGATGATCGACAAGTCGGGACGCTCGCGGCAGATCTCGCGGATGTCGCGCACCAGCGCCCGCGTCTCCTTGTCGTCCATGCCCGAGGACGGCTCGTCGAGCAGCAGCAGCCGCGGCTCGCTGGCCAGGGCGCGGGCGATCTCGAGCCGGCGCCGGTCCGCCTGCGCCAGCTCGCCGGCGCGCCGATAGCGCTGCTCGAAGAGGTCGCTCGATACGGCGCGAAGCAGCTCCTCCGCCCGCGCCGCGGCGGCCTCGAGCTCGCGCCTGGCGTATCCGTAGCGCAGGACGGCGTCGAGGACGCCGGTGCGGGTGCGCGTGTGCAGGCCGATCACCACGTTGTCGAGCACGCTCATGTCCACGAAGAGCCGGCTCGACTGGAAGGTGCGGGCGATGCCGAGCTTCACGATCTGGTGCGCGGAGCGGCCGATCAGCTCGGTGCCGGCGAAGCGGACGCGGCCCGAGCTCGCCCGATAGATGCCGGTGATCGCATTGAACAGCGTGGACTTGCCGGCGCCATTCGGGCCGATGACGCCGAGGATCTCCCCGCGCGACAGGGTGAAGCTAACCTGATCGACGGCGGTGAGCCCGCCGAAACGCACCGAGACCGCCTCGCAGTCCAGCAGCGGCCCGCTCATCCGCCGCCCCCGTAGCGCCGCAGGCGCTTCGGAAACAGCCCCTCGGGCCGCACCATCAGCATGGCGATGACGATGACGCCGTAGAGCAGCAGGCGGTAGTCGGAGAAGACGCGGAACTTCTCCGGCAGGACGGTGAGCAGGAAGGCGCCGAGGATCACCCCGAAGATGTTGTCCATCCCGCCGACGATCACCATGGTCATGATGGTGACCGACACCAGGAAGGTGAAGTTGTCGGGCGAGATGTACCCGACATAGAAGGCGAAGATCGTGCCGGCGAAGGCGGCCAGGAAGGCGTCGACCGCGAAGGCCAGCACCTTGTACCAGGTGACGTTGATGCCCTGGCAGCGCGCGGCCAGCTCGTCGTTGCGCAGCGCGTTCCAGGCGAGGCCGATGCGCGAGTTGTGGAGGCGGCGCGCCACCACGATGGACAGCCCGATCAGCACCAGGGCGACGTAGTAGTAGTTCGCCTGGCTCGGCAGGCTGAAGCCGAACAGCTCGATCGGGTCCAGGAAGGAATGGCCGAAGAAGCTCGGCGACGGGATGCCGACGAGACCGTTCGGCCCGCCGGTCCATTCGACGTTGTTGATGATCTGGTGCACCACCACGCCGAAGGCGATGGTGACGAGCGCCAGGTAGGATTCGCGCGTGCGCATCGACGGGACGCCCAGCACGAAGCCGAAGAAGGTGGCGACCACGGCCGAGGCGATCAGCCCGCCCCAGAAGCCGATTCCGAAATGGACGGCGAGCAGCGCCGAGGCATAGGCGCCGATGCCGTAGGACGCGCCGGTCGCGAAGTTCGGGATGTTGGCGCTGCCGAGCTGGAAATTGAGGGCGAGGGCGAGCACCGCATAGAGCTCGGCGATGATGAGGAGATGGAGCACATAGGTGTCGCCGCCGAGCAGGAACGGGAAGGCGACGGCGAGCGCGGAGCCAAGTGAAATGGCCACCCCGCGCGCCTGGGCGAACCAGCCGGTGATCCGGGCCTCGAGCTCCGGATTGCGCTGGAGCCACAGGAAGCCCGCGCCGGCGAGCGCCAGTAGCCCGAGGGTCAGGCCCCAATGCTCGCTGGTGAGGAAGAGATAGAGGCCGAGCGCCAGCGCCGCCTCGAGCGCGACGACGCGCAGCGCCGGGCCCGGCCCGCGCGGCGCGGCGTCCTTCGCGGCGACCCGGTCGGCCAGCATCCGTCAGACTTTTTCGGTGACGGCCTGGCCGAACAGGCCGGCCGGCCGGAAGACGAGGAAGGCGATGACCAGGAGAAAGGCGAAGACCTGGCGATAGGCCGTGCCGTTCTCGATGCCGGCCTGGGCCATCGTCTCGACGCCCGCCAGCAGGAGGCCGCCGACCACCGCGCCGGGAATGCTGCCGAGCCCGCCGATCACCGCGGCGGAGAATCCCATGAGTCCCGCCAGTATGCCGAAATCGAACCGCGTCACGCCGACATAGCTGGCATAGAGCAGCCCGGCGAGCGCGCCGGTCGCCGAGGCGAGGAGGAAGGTGTTGCGGAACACCGCGTCGGTGTCGATCCCCATCATCCGCGCCGCCTCCCGGTCCTGCGACACGGCGCGGATGCGCACCCCCACCCCCGTGCCGCGCAGCAGCACGGTCAGGCCGGCCAGCACCGCCACGGTCGCGGCGACGTCGACCACGACGAACCAGGTGACGACGACGCCGCCGATCTCGAAGGCCGCGCCGGTCAAGGGCGTCGGAAAGGCGTGCGGATTGCTTCCCTGCGGAAACAGATGCCGGATGAGCTCGCGGATCACGATGCCGAGAGCCACCGTGGTCACCAGCGCCATCATGGCAGGCGTGTCCCGGAACGCCCGCAGAACGAACCTGTCGATCGCGACGCCGAGGACTCCGACCGCCGCGATCGCCAGGAGGCAGGCCACGAACAGGTCGAGCGGTCCGCCGGGCCAGTCGAGCGTGGCGAGCATCGTCTGGATCGCCGCCAGGGCGAGGAACGGCGCGACCAGCGAGACGTCGCCGTGGGAGAAGTGGATCACCCCGAGCACGCCGAACAGCAGGCTGAAGCCCACCGCCAGCAGGGCATAGATGCAGCCCAGGGCGAGCCAGTTGATCAGCTGCTGAAGAATTTCCTCCGTCATTTTCTCTCCGCGACCTCTGGCGCTTCTTGGGCGCCTTAGGCGCCACGATGCCGGAGGACGGGCCCCGATGCCAGCGAAAGTCTCCGGCGCCGGTCGCCAGATTCCTGTTTCGCAGGAACCGGTTTTGGCGACAATGGCTGCTGTCGCTGCACGGGCGCTCTCACGGCGTGGGCGTGCCCGCAAACGAGGAAATCCGCGTCTCTGCCCGGACGGCGAGGCACGGCAACAACAACACGGCAAGGGAGATCAGCATGTCGTCGATCGTGACCGCCGGCCTGAAACGGGCCCTCGTCCTCTCAGCCTGCCTGGCGACCGCGCTGGGCCTGTCCGTTCCGGGCGGGGCCGATGCCGCGGAGCAGATCAAGCTCGGCTTCATCGGGCCGCTGAGCGGCGGCAACGCCCTGCAGGGCCTGGGCGCGCGCAACGGCTTCCTGCTGGCGATCCAGCAGGCCAACGAGGCCGGCTATCCCTACGAGGTGGAGGGGGTGGCGCTCGACGACGCCTCCGATCCGTCGACCGGCGTGGCGGCGGCGCTCAAGCTGCTCAACGACCCGGACGTCGTGGCGGCGATCGGCCACTGGAACAGCCCGGTCGCGCTCGCCACCACGCCGCTCTTCAACCGCAACCAGGTGCCCTTCATCATCTGGGGCGCGATCAGCCCGAAGATCACCGAAGCGAACTATCCCGAGGTCACGCGGGTGACCCCCACCCTCGCCCAGGAGAACAAGCCGCTGGCCGACTGGGCCGTCGGCACGGCAGGGCTCGAGAAGATCGCGATCGTTTCCGACACCAGCGACTACGGCGTCTCGAACACCCAGTCCTTCCAGGACTACGTGACCGCGGCGGGCGGCGAGATCATCTCCACCGACGCGGCGCCGGTCGGCACCACGGATTTCCGTGCCATCCTCACCAAGATCAAGGCGAGCGAGCCGGACGGGCTGTATTTCGGCGGCGTCATCACCGAGGCGGCGCTGGTGCGCAAGCAGATGCACGATCTCGGCATGGACATCCCGATGCTGGCGATCTCCGGCATCTACGACGCGAAATACCTCGAGATCGCGGGGGAGGCTGCGGACGGCACGCTGGTCAGCTATCCGAAGGTCAAGGAGACCGACGCGCTCGCCAAGTTCGAGGAGGCGTACGAGGCCGCCGATTTCGAGGACCCCGCCGGGCCGTACGCGAAATACGCCTATGACGCCACGAACATCCTCCTCGCCGTGATCAAGGAGCACGGGCCGGAGGACCGCAAGGCGCTTGCCCAGGCGATCCGCAGCATCGAATACGAGGGCGCGCTCGGGCGCACCACCTTCGACGACAACGGCCAGACCGAGGTCCCGGTCGAGATCGACATCTACGTGGCCGAGGGCGGCGAGTGGAAGCCCTGGACGGGGTCGAACTAGAGACGGCCGAACAGGCTTGCCGGCGGGAGCGCACGGGCCGGCGCTCCCGCCCCTGACGAGACCGAAGTTCGCCGGTTGCGCCGTCTCACCGGCCGGGTGTAAAAGAAGTATCGGAAATGCGTTTTTAGGCGAACAGTGACTGATATCGAAGCCCGCCGCCGGCAGGCGATGGCGGAGATCGCCGACCGCACCGGCATCGACGAACCGATGATCGAGACCCTCGTCCACAGCTTCTACGGGCGGGTCAGGGTCGATCCCCTCATCGGGCCGATCTTCGAGGCGCGGATCGCCGACTGGGGGCCGCATCTCGAGCGCATGTGCGCGTTCTGGTCGTCGGTGGCGCTGATGTCGGGCCGGTATCACGGCCAGCCGATGCGGGTCCACATGCCGCTGCCGGTCGACGCAGCCCATTTCGACCGCTGGCTCGCCTTGTTCGAGGCGACCGCGCGGGAGGTCTGCCCGCCGGCGGCGGCCGACCACTTCATCGAGCGCGCCCGGCGCATCGCCGAGAGCCTGGAGCTCGGCATCGCGAGCGTGCACGGCGTGATGCTGGACAGGGGCGCGCGCTTCCGCCGCGGGGACCGGATCCCCGAGCCCGCGGACGCGTCCGAGGCCACCCTGTCCGGGCGGGCCGGCTGATCCAGGCGAGCCGGACGAGGCGGCGCATGCTCATCGAGCGCGACGGCGAGGATTTCCAGATCGACGCATCGCTCATCGGCGAGATGCTGGCGCTGAAGCCGGAGGAGGTTCACCCGCTGATGCGCAGCGGCCGGATCACCAGCATCTGCGAGCGCGGCGAGGGCGAAGACGCGGGCCGCTGTCGCCTGACCTTCTTCTACGGGAGCCGGCGCGTGCGGCTGGACCTGGACGGGACCGGCCACATCGTGAAACGGTCGAGCATCGATTTCGGCACACCGCCGCAGGCGGATTCCGAGCCGAAGCCGGAGCGTTGATCGGATCGCGGAGTGCCGAACCGGCCGCGCAGGGCGGCCGGAGAAAGGGAGAGGTGATGAGCGAGCAGCTGTATCCCAGGCCGAGCCGGGCGCTGGCGGAAAAGCGCCGCAGCCTGGCGCCGGACGCCGAAGCCGCGTTCCGCCAGTTCAGCCAGGCGGTGTTCCAGGACGGCGCCCTGCCGCGACGCACCAAGCAGCTGATCGCCGTGGCCGTCGCGCACGTGACCCAGTGCCCCTATTGCATCGAGGGCCACACCAAGGCGGCGACGCGCGAAGGCGCCACACCCGAGGAGATCATGGAGGCGATCTGGGTGGCGGCCGAGATGCGGGCGGGCGGCGCCTACGCCCACTCGGCGATCGCACTCAACCTGCTCCCGGATTCCGCCGCGCCGACCGAGGCCGCCGGCGGGAAATCCTGACCGGCCGCGCGCGGCGCTCAGTCGCGACGCTGCTCCGCGCGGAGGGATCTCAACTCCTCGGCCAGGTGATGCAGCTCGCGCGAGACCTCCTCGCGGGCGAGCTGGCGCAGGGTCGAAAGCGGCGCATAGGGACCTTCCCCATGCGACGGGCTACGGAGCGGGAACCTGCGGACGGGATCGTCGAGATTGCCGGAAAACGGGGCGTCGGGCATGAGAGCGGCTCCTCTGCCGAAGGCCCGCAGACGCGGACATTCCAGCGCCTTCGGGCCGTTGCGCGGATGACGCTTCGGGCCGGCGCCGGCTCGACACCACATTCCGGCCCAACCCGGGACATGGGGCGAGCGCACGGCCGATCAACCTCGCATCGCCCGGCTCCCCCGAAATCGCCTCCCGGCCCTCCAACGGACGATCCATGTGGACAGCGACCCTGGTGCCGCGGCCGCTCACCTCGTCCAGACGACGTCGTCCGGAGGCTCTCGCCAGGATACCCGCTCGAGTGGGGTGGTGAGGATGCGGCGTAGCTGCAGCGGCAGGTAGGCGTATTTCGCCGCTTCCGAATAGAGCGTCGTCCTGCCGCCCTGCTGCAGGACGACGTGCGCGCTGCCGTCGTAGACCTTCAGCCACACCATCGCCGTGTCCTCGCCGCCGTGATGGGCCCGGTTTCCGGAGAGCACGAGATGACCGTCGATGAAGTCGATCGGCGCCACGACCTGCAGGTTGCGCTCCAGCACATCGAAGCCGTCCGTCGGAAGCAGGGCCTGGAGCGCCTTCTGCACCTGCGGGTCGGCGAGAATCTGGTCGTACCGGTACGTACCGATCGCCGGGGCGAGATGCTCGAGGTCGCCCTTCTTCCAGTCGACCTCTTCCGCGGCCATGGGCAGCGCGAACGCGGTCGCGACGAGAAGAGCCAATGCCCGGATCGACAACCGCATCACCATGTCACTCCTGCCCTGTTTCACGTCCGTACCCATCGGCCCGGTCCTGCCGCGGCGCGGAGGCGGCGGACAGCGCGGCGCCGCGCGCCCGCGCCGCCGCGGCACCGGTCTCGTCGCCCTTCCGCGCCAGCACCTTGGCGCGCAGCTCCTCGATCTCGGCCATAGTCCCCAGTACCAGCCAACGTCCCGCCTCCGGGATCGCGGCGAAGGTCGCGTCGGCTTCCGCCAGGAGCGGCAAGGCGTCGGGCAGGCTGCGCGCGGCCACATGGGGCAGTGCGACGGCGAGCGCCTGCAACAGCAAATGTTTCACCGGCAGATCGTCGGCGGCCCGTGCCAGGAGGCGCGCGAGATCGAGCGCCTCTTCCGCCAGTCCCCCGGCCTCGTCGACAAGACGGCATGCCAGGCCGATCCGCGACGCCGCCGTCAGACAGGAGGCGTAGAGGCTGCGCAGCTCGGCATCGCCCGTTGCGGCCGCAGACCGAAGACTTTCCAGCACGTCGGCCATCTTGGTCCAGGCCGCCTGCGGATCGTCGGCCGCCAGGCGGCAGGTGGCGCGCTTGCGCAGACACAGCGCAACCCCCCGGCGGGTCTCGACCGTGTCGGCCGCCTCGCGATGCCGCCGACGGATCGCCAAGGCCTCCCGCACCAGCTCCTCGGCCGGCTCGACCGAGTCGCGCATCAGTGCGAGATCAGCCACCGCGAGCAGCGTGTCGGCGAGCGCCGCCTCGGTTCCGCGCCGCGCATCCTGCGTCGCCGCCTGGCGACACAGCTCCAAGGCGCGGGTGAGATGAGGCTCCGCCGCGGCGAGATCGCCGCGCGCCAGCGCGACGTTCCCGAGCTTGCGCTCGGCAGCCGCGAGATGGTTCAGCCGGGCCGGGCCGGGATCCCGGGCATTGAGCTCCGCCGCGAAGGCGAGGCCGGCCGCGCGGATCCGTTCGGCGTCTTCGATCGCTCCGCGCCCGAACAGCAGCCCCGCAACCCGGTCGCAGACGATGATACACGTCTCCAGCCCGTCCGTGTCGAGCTCGTCGCGCGGCACGGCATCCATGGTCGCGAGCGCATCGAACCAGGCGGAGGACATGTTCTCCGCATTGCCTTCTTCGGCGAAGAAGTCGCCGACATCGACCATCGCCAAGGCGAACATCCAGCTCGACCACGGCGTCGGCTCCGCCTCGTGCGTGGCCTGGGTCATCTTGGCCAGGCGGAGCAGGACGGGGCGGCGTGCCTCGTGGTCGGAGGCCAGCGCGAAAAGCCGATTGAGCTGCCGAAGCCAATAGAGATCGCCGTCGAGCCAGTCGTCCGAGATCGTCCCCACCACGTCGGCCTGACGGCGCGCCAGGGCCAGCGCGCCCTGCACGTCGTCGCGGGCCTGGGCGCCGTCCATCAGCCGCGACAGCGAGGCGGCGGCGATCCGTCGGTCCTGCTCGTCCGCGCTGTGTTCGAACAGCGCCGCGGCAAGCGCGCAGAGCTGCGCGAGATCCGTGTCGGACAGGACGATCCCTTCCGGCGCAGTCACGATGCGGCGAACGCCATCGGCGAGGGCCTGCTCGACATCGCCGGGATCGAACCAGGCAGGCAGCAGTTCGCGCGCCGCCTCGTGATAGATCCGCTGCGCGAAGGCGGCGACGCCCTCGCTCACCTCCGCGACATAGGCGTGCGGGTTCTGCGCCTCGGAGATCGCGCCGTCGATCGCGTCCGCCGGCTCAGCCAGCGCCGAGGCGGTCTCGCCCACCAGGCGGCGCAGGAATTCCGGCCCCTGCATGCTGGCCAGCGCGACCGCCTTCTGGACCGGCTCAGGGCTCGCCGCCAATCGCTCCGCGACGAGATCGTGCAGGGCGACACTCCGTGCGAGCAGATCGGCGAGACCTGCGTCGGTCATCGGCTTCTTCGGATCGCGGCCGACGAACAGCGCCCGCCCCCGTGTGCTGAGCGCGATGCGCAGAATCTCGTCGAGAAAGCGCGGATTGCCGCCGGCACGCTCGAGCAGGGCCCGAGCCTGCTCCGGCCGAAGCCCCGGCAGCCTGTCGCGCAGCAACGGCGAGAGATCGGCGACCGGCCGCAGGTGCAGGAGCTCGACCTGCCCGGGATGACAGCGGCCATGGCCGTCCAGGGCGCGGGCGATGGTCGGCGCATCGGCCGCCCTATGCTCCGCCCATTCCCGCTCCCAGTGCGTGACGAGAAGAAGAAGCGGCCAGCCGCCGCCGGTCATGGCCGACAGCAGGGCCTCGACGAATTCCACCAGGCCGGGATCATGCGTCGAGAACTGGCCGTCGTCGATCAGGATGACGCCGGGGACGCGGGCCTCCGCCCGGCCGGAGAACAGGGCTCGGAGATCGCCGATGACCCGCTCGGAGAGGGTGGCGCGCCGCTCGGCCGCCAGCCGGTCGCGGTCGAGCGCCTCGCGATCCTTGCGCCAGCTGCTGTGCAGCTCCTTGAGCTCCAGCCCAGTCTCGCCGATCGACTTCACGAGTCCCATGAAGGGGATCATGTCGACGAGCATGTCGGCGGCCAGTCCGCCGCCGATCTTGGCCAGCTGGGCGAGGCGCTGGCGCTGCCGCTGGGCGCGGTACATCGGCTCGAGATGCGGAACGAGGTCGCGCTCCACGTGATGCGCGAGGACGCCGGCGGCGATGCGGTTATGGGCAAGCGGATCGACGAGCCGCAATCCCCACCAGAGGAACGGCAGCTCGGCATCGCCGTCGCAGTCCTCTTCCGGCGGGTTGATCCGGAGATTGTTGCCGTCGCGGCCGAGCTCGGGCGGCCAGTAGCCCACGCCGTGGACACCCTGCGAACGGGACAGGCGGCCGAAGAACTCCTGCGCCAGCCGGGTCTTGCCGAGGCCCGATTCCGCCAGCAGCACGCAGACGCACGGGCCCGCCCCCGGCGATTTCACCTTCTCCCAGGTCGCGAGCAGCAGGTCGAGCTCCCGTTCACGACCGCAGAGTACGCTTGGAGCCTGACCGTCCACCTCTCCCCGACCCGTCCTGCTGTCCGCACCTGTCGGGAAGCGCCGGCGAACCGGCCAGCGTCCCCGTTTCAGAGTACACGAGACGAAATTCTCACCAAGCGCCGGATGGCATGCGGCCGCCCCATTGACGCCGAAGCAATGCCAGTTCATATGCGGGCGAGGGCTGGACCAGCGGCCGCCATGATGGGATCGCCATGATCGATGACGACGAATTCGGAGGGGGGCTGCAGCGAGAGCCGGCCCGCGCCAGGCGACGCCGCGATCGGCAGCGCATGCTGAACCGCGCCTATCGCGTGGCGGCGCGCCGTCTGCCTCGGCCCGCCCGGGCGATCGTGCCGGATCCCGAGACGCTGGGCGATCTCGAGCGCCGCGGCATCGCCGCCGACTGGGCCTCCCTAGCCCGGCTGCGCGACTCGTTCGCCCGGCGGACCGCCGATCATCTCGCCAAATGCAGCTGCTGGATGTGCGGCAATCCCCGCCGGCTCGGCGAAAGGACGCTCAAGGAGAGGAGCGTCGAGGAAATCCCGGACACCGATCCGGAGGATCCGAACTCCTGATTCACGTAAGGGCGCTCGTCCTCGCAGACGGGTGCTCACCCGGCCGAGCTGGCCTCGCCAAAGCGCGGCTCCGGAACGCCGCGCGTCCCGGTCTCCACGGCGAACAGCGCGCCGGAGAGCGGCGCTTCGGCGAGCTCGGCCTCGGTCAGATGCATGGTCGCCGAGGTCACATAGAGGACCGACATGTCCGGACCGCCGAAGGCCGGGCAGGTCGGCCGCGGCACGGGAAAGTCGAGGCGCAGCACTTCGCGGCCGCGCTCGTCGTGGCGGGTGACGCACCAGCCGTCCCAATGCGCCACCCAGAGGCACCCCTCGCGGTCGACGGTCAGCCCGTCGGGGCAGCCGTCGCTTTCGTCGAGCACGATGAACGGGCGGCGCCCCGACACGGCGCCGCTGTCCGCATCGAAGTCGTAGGCGTAGATGGTGCGGTGCTTGAAGTCGGTGTGGTACATCACCGCGTCGTCCGGGCTCCAGCCGAGCCCGTTGGAGAGGACGATGCCGTCCTCCATGGCATGGACGGAGCCGTCGGGATCGAGACGGAACAGCGTCCCGATCGGGCTTTCCCAGTCGCGCGCCATCGTCCCCGACCAGAAGCGCCCCCGCCGGTCGACCTTGCCGTCGTTGAAGTTGACGGCCAGCCCGCGGTTGGGATCGGCGACGACCTCCATCTCGAAGCCGCGGCCGAGCGTGGCGAAGCCGCTTTCCATCGCGGCGACGAAGCCGCCGCCGGCACGCAGCCCCGCGGCGTAGATCGGCTCCGGCAGAGCCACCGCCTCGTTCGATCCCGTCGCCGGATCGTACCGGTTGATCGTCGGCCTGAAGATGTCGAGCCAGTAGAGCGCCTGCTCGTCGACCGACCAGAACGGCCCCTCGCCCAGTATGGTCGGGATCCGAAGAACGGGCTCGACCCGGTCCGACATGTGCCGCCCCCTCGTGGATACTCGCCGTTCGGCCGCTACGGCGCGCCCGAGATGCGGGTACTGCCGTCCGCCCGTTCGGGTTCGGCCGCCCGCGACAGCCTCAGCCTCTCGACCAGGCTGTCGATGCCGCCGGCGATGCCGCGCGGCCACAGCAGGACGAAGAGCACCAGCACCACGCCGAGCCCCATGGCCCGGTAGTCCGGATAATCCTTGAGCGCCTCGTCCGCCAGCATCAGCGCCGCCGCGCCGAGCAGCGGGCCCCAGCTGCGCCCGAGGCCGCCCACGATCATCATGGCCAGAAGATAGAGCAGCAGCGACAGATAGAGGGTGTTCGCCCCCATGACCTTGTAGTAGCCGGCGTACACGCCGCCGATCAGCCCGGTGAAGAAGGCCGAGCAGGCGAAGACGAACATCTGGAACTTGAACCGGCTGATCCCGCGCGACCGCGCGTAGTCGGGGTTGTCGCGCAGAGCCTGGAAGGCGGCGCCGAGCGGGCTGCGCATGACCAGGATGGAGAAGGCGACCGCGAGCGCGAGCACGCCGAGCGCGAGGTAGTAGTTGCCCCAGGCCATGTACTGGAAGCCCAGCATCTCCCTGAAGCCGAAATCGCCGTACTTGGCGAGACCGCGCGTGCCGCCGGTGAAGTTCCGGCACGTCACGCCGTCCATGAAGAAGCAGTCCGTGTCGGTGATGATCAGCAGATACATCACCTGCGCGATGGCGAGCGTCAGCAGGGCGACATAGGGTCCGCGCAGCCGCAGGCAGGCGAGGCCGATCACCAGGCTGAACGCCACCGCGGCCAGCGCCCCGATCGGCAGGGCCAGCCACAGGTTCATCTCCAGGTAGAGGCCGAGCATGCCGGTCACGTAGCCGCCGAGGGCGAAGATCGCCATCTGTGCCAGGGAGAAGATTCCGGCGACACCGACCACGAGATTCCACTGGCTGACCACCGTCGCCCAGATGAAGAACATGGTCAGCTGGCCGAGCACGTAACGCCCGTCGAAGACGAGCGGGATCGCGGCGGCGATCGCCAGCAGCACCAGCCCGATGATCGCGTCGTTGCGTCCGCTGCTCATAGCCGAGAGGCCTTTGTCCGTCCGAACAGCCCGTAGGGGCGCCAGATCAGCGTGACGATGACGAGGAGCAGCATGGCCGGGAAGGCGAAGCGGACGCCGAAGGAGAACTGCACGAAGGCTTCGAAGACGCCGAGAAGGAAGGCGGCGTAGAGCGCCCCCATCACGTTGCCCAGCCCGGCGACGACGCAGATGATGAAGGCCTTCAGCATGGGATCGTAGCCCATGGTCGGCGCGAGCGTGGTGATGGTGCTCAGCATCACGCCGGAGATCGCGGCCAGCGCCCCCGCCACCAGGAGCACCTGGGCATAGGCAAGCTGCACCGGGACGCCCATGAGCTGCGCCGCGTCCCGGTTCTGCGACACCGCCCGGATGGCCCGCCCCATGCGGGTCCTCGCCAATATGGCGGCCAGCCCGAGCATCAGCAGGATCGAGGCGGCGAAGATGATCACGCTGTTGTAGGGCACGTGGGTGGCGCCGATGAAGAAGCCGCCCTCGACGGTGAAGGGCTGGCGCAGCGGATAGGCGCCGAAGATCTTCTGCATCAGGTTCTCGAGCACGGTGCCGGCGCCGACCGTCGCGATGATGATCGCGACCTCGAACCCTTCCGTGTCGAGCATCCTGCGCACGACGAGGAGGTAGAGCAGCAGGCCCAGCACCGCCCCCACGATCACGGTGAGCAGAAGACCGACGATCGGCGGCAGCTGGAGCGAGGACACGGCCGCATAGGCGACGTAGCCGCCGACGGTCAGCATGGCGCCCTGCGCCATGTTGAGCATGTTGAGCGCGCCCCAGACGAGCGACAGGCTCGCCGTGCTCACGGCGTACATCGCCCCGAGCGTCAGCCCGCTGACGATGACCTGCGTAACGGTATCCACCTGCGCTCACCCACCCAGATACGTCGCCAGAATTTCCTCGTTCTCCATCATCCCCGACGGCTCGCCCTGCCAGACGATCTTGCCGTCGTCGAGGAGATAGACCCAGTCGCCGATTTCCATGGCGCGGCTCGCGTTCTCCTCGACCACCAGGATGGAGAGCCCGCGGCTCTTGAGATCGCGGATCACGTCGTAGATCTGGTCGATGACCAGCGGCGCGAGACCGAGCGACGGCTCGTCGATCATGAGGAGCGTTCCGTCGCCCATCAGTCCGCGCCCGATGCTGAGCATGCGCCGCTCGCCCCCGGAGAGCGTGCTGGCCACCTGGCCGGCGCGCTCGCGCAGCCGGGGCAGGAGCTCGTAGACCTCGGCCAGCTTCCCTTCTGCCTTGGCGTAGGCGCCGGGCAGGTATGCCCCCATCATCAGATTGTCGTAGACCGTCATGTCCGGGAAGATGAGGTCGCCCTGGGGAATATGGGTGACGCCGCGCTCCACGATCTTGTGCGGCTTGAGGTCGGTGATCTCCGATTCGCCGAGAAGGATCTGCCCCGACCAGGGGCGCATGAGACCGGAGATGCAGCGCAGCAGCGTGGTCTTGCCGTGGCCGTTCGGGCCGATCAGCGTGACCAGCGAGCCCTGCGATACGTCGATCGAGACGCCGCGCAGCACCTTCTGCCCGCCGAACCCGGCGGTGATGTCGCTCACGCGGAGCGCGGATGCGGGCATGTCAGGCCTGCGGGCGAGCATATTCGGCCATGCGCCGGCTCATCCTCTCGCCCAGATAGACGCTCTTCACCGTCTCGTCCTGGGCGAGGCCGCTCGCCGAGCCTTCGTAGATCTTCTCGCCGTGATGCATGATCATGACCCGGCTCGACAGGGTCACCAGGAACCGCATCACGTGCTCGATCAGCATGATGGTCAGGCCGCCGTCGATGAGGCGCTCCACGAGCCTGATGACCCGGTCGATCTCCTCGGGATTGAGCCCGCCCACGGGCTCGTCCATGAGGAGCAGCTTCGGCTCGGTCGCCATCGCCGTCGCGATCATCAGCAGCTTTCGCTCCAGCACCGACAGGTTGCGCACCGCCGTGTTGCCGCGCGCCGACAGCCCGACCAGGTCGAGCGACATCTCCGCCCGGTCGCGAATGCCGCGGCTGAACCGGAGCGGCGGCACGGCCTGCCCCGCCGGACCGTAGGCCGCGGCGATCAGCACGTTGTCGCGCGCCGGCAGCGTGTCGAACCCGGCATTCGACTGGAAGACGCGCGCGATGCCGAGATGGCAGATCGCATGGGCCGGCAGGCTGTGGATCGCCTCGCCTTCCAGGCGGATCTCGCCGCGGTCGGCGGGGTTGAGGCCGGAGACGAGCTCGAACAGGGTGGTCTTGCCCGCCCCGTTCGGCCCGCCGATGCCGAGCACCTCGCCGCGACCGACGTCGAAGGACAGGTCCCGGACCGCTGCCATCGCGCCGAAGGACTTCCAGACTCCCCGGCAGGACAGCAGCGGCCGTTCCGATCCCGTCGGCGCCCGATCGGCCTGGCTGCCTACTTGAACCACGGCGGCAATGTGAACTGCGCGGTTTCGTAGGGCGGCGGCGCGATCAGGGCCGGCTCCTGGGTGTAGTCCTGGATCTGCAGGTACTGATGCGGCATGCCCAGCGACGGATCGTTGATGGCGTCGGGGTAGGGGATCGCCGCCTGCTCCGGCAGGAAGAAATGGGTCGTCCCCATCACCCCGCGATAGATCATACGCTTCAGGCGCTCCGAGATCAGCCGGTTCTGCTCGTAGTTGCCCGGCTCCCCGGTGCCGCCCGCGAGGGCGGCCGCGATCGCGTAGTAATGGGCGCTGTCATAGACCTGCGCCCCGATCAGCGGGCTCGAATCGGCGCCCCAGCGGTCCTTGTAGCGCTTGATGAAGGCCTGGCCGATATCGTCCTGGAGGGCCGCGATGACCGTCGAGTAGAGGATGCCGTTGGTCGCGTCCTTGCCGATCTCGCGGAAGGCCGCGAGGGACGGGCCGTACTGCATGTAGACGAGGCTGTTGGTCGGGTTGGGGACGAACTGCAGCATGAACTGCGCCAGGTCCTGCGGCACCCAGTGGGTAACGGCGATGCCCGCCGGCGGATCGTTCCGGATCTTGGCGAGGGTCGGGCCCCATTCGGAGATCGGCACCACGACCGTCTCGAACAGGCCGATGTCCCAGCCGTATTTCTGCGCGTTGTCGCGAATGGCGTTGGCGATGACCACGCTGTAGTTCTGCGAGCCCGTCACCACGGCGATCTTGTTGTTCGGGCGCTCCCACTGGCCCTTTTCGCCGAGCCCGTTCAGGAAGGAGAGCAGCCCCTCGCCGTACCAGTGCTCCGCCGGGTCGCCCATGAAGATCCCGAAATACCGCTCCGGGTCGTCGCCCACCGTCTGGTGATGGACGATGTCGGTGTTGTGGTGGATGTAGATGATCCCCGCATCGGCGATGACGTCGTATTCCTGGGTGACGGCGCCGGTGTTGTAGCCGTTGATGATGGCGTGGACGCCGTGCCGGTCGATCAGGCGCTGCATGGCCGGGATGATGTTGTCCGCACCCTGCTCCTTGGTGTCCTCGAAGGACGGCACCAGCGGGCGACCGAGGATGCCGCCCATGGCGTTGATCTCCTCGCAGGCCATGGTGAGCGCGCGCTGGAACTCGATTCCGTCCGCCGCCGCCCAGCCGGTCAAGGGAACGCCGCCGCCGATCGGGATCGGCTCGCCGTCGGCGGAGAGCCCGCTGATCCCCGGCGCGATCTCGTTGGTCTGGCCCAGCGCGCGCGCATTGATGGCGGCGAGCATTGCGCCGCCCGCCGCCGCGCCGGCACCCATCTGCAGGAACGCCCGGCGCCCGAGGCGACGGCCGTCAGTGCTCTGCCCAGTCTTGTCGTTCGTCATGTCAACCTCCCGATGTCCGCAGGATGGCGACCGCGCATGCTAGAACGGCTTCTCGTCCATGAAGCGCTTCAGCACGTTCGCGGTGATCCGTGAGACGTTGTTGTCGTAGTTGTTGTGAGACAGGCTGCCCGACCAGGCGATGGAGCTGGTCGAGAAGACCGCGCCGCCGCCGGCGGTTTCGTAGAAGACGAGATCGGCCCGGACCAGCGGGTGCTCGCCGCCGCACATGCCCGGCGCGTTGATCAGGATCTCCTCGCAGACGACCATGTAGACGGGCGAGTGCGCCTCGGACGAGGCGAGCACCAGCGCGTTCGGCGGCGTTCCGAGCAGCCGGTCGGCGCGGTCGAGCTCGAGGCCCGCCGCCCCGCCGCCGATCAGGCCGAAATCGCCGATGATCTTGTCGTCGACGCCGTCGAAGATGAACTGCGCGCGCGGGTCCTCGCTGCCCGGCATGCGCCGGTAATAGGAGCAGACGTCGAATCCCTGGGCGGAGAACCCGGTGCCGGCCATCTTCTGCGGCGGCCGGCCGTTCCGGCGCCACAGCCCGCCATATTCGCCGGTGAAGCTGTGATAGTACTCGCCCGGCTCGGCGGCCCAGGCGCGGATGCCGTCCTCCGCCCGCCGAACCTCGATGACGCCCGGCTTCGACCTGTGGAAGGCGATGCGCCAGTACCAGGCATTCGCCCCCATGTACATGAGCCGGCCGCCGGCCTTCTTGAAGGCGTCGAGCGCGTCCCACATCTCCTTCGACCAGTACTCGTGGTGGGTCGAGGTGATGAAGACGCGGTAGGGCGCGAGCGCGCTGTAGCCTTCGTTGTGCAGGTCCTCGTCGGTGATGCAGTCGTAGCTGAAGCCCTGCTCCTCGAGCCAGTCGGTGATATGGGTGTCGGCGTTCATCTGCCACAGCGACGAGCCCTTGCCGCCGAGCCAGGACTGGTATTTCGGCCGCATGGTGAGGATCGGCCGCAGCCGGGACGAGTAGCAGACGCCGCTGCCGTCGGAGTGGGTGTCGTAGCAGGAGGCGCCGTATTCCCGGTGCTCGTGCAGAAAGACGTCCGCCGGCTGCATCACCGCGACCTGGTCTGTCAGATGCTCGGCCAGAGGCGCGTCGGTCATCATGTGCTCGTTGGCGTAGGCCATGTAGCTCGCCGTCGGCAGCACGAACACCACGTCGGCCGTCTTCGTGCCGCGCTTCGGGCGCACGACGAAGGGGATGAAGTCCTCGTCGTTGTCCGTCGCCAGATGCACCGCGTAGAGCCCGCTCTTGAGCGAGCCCGGCACGGTGAACTCGAAGTCGCTCGACCACTGCGAATCGTAGAGGTCGTCGTCATGGAAATGGATCGCGCCGTAATGCTGCGGCTTGTGCCGCCAGCACATCTCCTCGCCGGTCCAGTTGTGACCGGTCATCGCCCTGGCCGGCAGGTTGACGGTTTCGCCATGGAGGCGGTTGGCGGAGAGATCGACGACCTTCTCCGTCTCCATCTCCCGCGAGAAATCCCAGGCTGCCACCAGCGACGGCGCGAGCGCGTCGGGGAGCGTGTCGCCCTTCAGCAGCTCCATGTCGACGCGCGACAGGGGCCGGTCGGCGAGACGCGGCCGATCGATCTTGCCGTTGTAGTGGTCGGCGCCGATCGTCCGGCCGTTCCCCTCGCCCGCCGGCGTCGCTGCCATCGTCAGCGGGGCGCCCGCTCCGCCCAATCCCTTGACCTTGATGGTCTTGCGGGCGGTGCCGCCGTCGTCGGTCCTGGCATAGGTCACCAGCGGCTGCTGATGCAGCTCGACCGTGCCGGTCGCGGCGTCGAACGAGGCGCCGACGAAGTACCATTCCCGGGCGACCATGGACTTGCCGGTGCTCACCTGCTCGACGGCGCCCTTGCCGTCCCCGACGGTGAGGCGGAGCGCCCCCTTCTCGTCGAGCCCCAGGATGAAGCCGCCTTTGCCGGACGGATCCCATCGCGCGATGACGGTCTGCACGCCCTTCTGCGGCGTGGTCGGCCATAGAAACGCCTGCACGGTGAAGCTCTTCAGCGCGTCGAGCCGCTGCTGGCTCGGCACGATGACGTGGGAGCCGGCATGGATCTCCTGATGGCGGCCGTTGTACTCGCCTTCGAAATCCGCCTTGACGGCACGCTCCTTGTAGCCGGGCCCTTCGGGGCTGGTGTCGCCATGGATGATCTGGACCAGGCGCGCCTTGTACGACCTCGCGCGATCGCAGCTGACCATGAATTTCAGGGTCTCACCGGGACATGCGCTCATCTTGTCGCTGTATCCCATGATGATCTTCATACTGATTTCTCCCGCCTGAGCGCCTTGAAGATGTGTCGAGCAGCCTGCGAGGCGCTCAGTCCTCGAGGTCTTCGCCGGTGTGCTGCTTCCAGCGCTGCTTGAAGACGTACCACTCCGCCGCCTCGATCGAATCGAAGACGCGGTTCGTCATCTGGATCGGCTCGCCGCGTTTGCCCGTGAACTGCCCCAGCACCCATTCCTGATGCGGCTTGCGGCAGACGAGGACGTACTTCCCCGCCATCGGCGCGCCGCGGAACAGGTTGAGGACGCGCTGGAGCCGCGGACTGTGGTTGCCGATAGGATTGCGCTTGAACTCCTCGATGACCTCGCGATCTTCTGGTTGTATCCGGTACATGCGAATCCCCTTGGCGGTTCCGGTCCGTCCTCGGTCATACGAGCGCGAGCCCGGCCGGGGGCGTTTCCACCCGCGCACGCGCCCGCATCTCGCAGCCATCGCTCTGACCGAGTAGCGTCGGCAGTGGAGATTCTAGCTGCGTGGCGCCCTACGGGAATTGCTGGGGTTCTACAAACTCATTGCTGAGCGCCCCCTCTCGCGCCGGCATGGCGCAGCTCCGCCCCGCGCACGCCGCGCAGGGATGCGCGCATGCGGCCCCGGCCTTGCCGTCGGGGCGCCGGAAGGCACCAGCCATGCGATCTGCTCGGACGCCGGCGCGGCCGGACGGCCGTCGGCCGGTTATGTCACGACGACAGGGACAAGGTCCGCACGGCCGAGGGCGACATCTGGTAGCGCTCGGTGAACACCCGCGAGAAATGCGAAACGTTGCGGAAGCCCGCGGCGTAGGCGATCTCGGCGACGGTGAAGCGGCGCTCGCCGTCGGAGGCCAGCATCTCGTAGGCCCACTGCAATCGCTGGGTGATGATCAGCTGCCCGACGGTGAGGTTCTGGTCCTCGAACAGGCGGTAGAGATAGCTCAGGGAGATTCCGTGCTCGAGGGCGATCGACTGCGGCGAGAGCTCCGGCTCCTGGAAATGATCGCGGATGTAATCGAGAATGCGGCGCCGAAGCAGGATGCGCGAATGGCGCTCGCTGGCGGCGTGGTCACGGTCCTCGGACCGCACCACCAGCGCCAGGAGATCGATCAGCGAGTTGGCGAGCGCGGCCGGATGCGGGGCATCCGTTCCCCCGAAGGTGACGGCGACGCTGCGCACGAAATTCCGGGCGACATGCGCCATCGCGCGGTTGTTCGGAAAACGGCAGGCGCAATAGTCCTCGACGTTCGGAATGCGGCTTCGCAGCTGCGGCCCGGGCATTTTGACCGTCCAGTTCACAAATCCGTCCGGACAGGACAGCTCGTAGAAATCCGACGTGCTGACCAGGACGTAGCCGCCGGGCGGGACGACTCCGCTGCGGCCGTTCTGGCTGTAGTAGAGGTGCTTTCGCGTGGGCATGACGAAGACGAAGGAATCGTCCGGATCGCTCGCAATGCGCTCGCGCGTCCTCAGCACCCGCTGCTCGTCGGAATCGAAGGTGGTGATCGAGACCGGCCCGACGTCGTATTCGCGGATGAGGCCCCGCAGCCCGTCCCGCGCCGTGCGCCGGATCTCGAGGCTGTAATAGACCTCGGACATGATCTCCTGCCAGGCGGAAAGCTGGCGGGCGGGGTTGAACTCCCCGGTCGTGAAGGATTTCATCCGATCCCTCCCAAACCATGGCAGGAACCGTCGGCGATTCCGGCTCCGGCCGTCCCTGTGCGCGCTGTTTACCTGGCCGCCGGCCGTCTGGTCGGAGCCGGTCCAGTCATTTTGGAGCGATTATAGGTGAGCCCCTGGGCTTCCGCCAGACGAGGGGCCCTGCGCGCGCAGGTTGAGGGTGGCGGTGCGGGCGGCGGGCCGAGTTTCAGATCCGGTTGCGCATCGTCCCGGGCCGGCCGGCCGCTGCCGCACTCGTCGCGGCCTTGCGCCTCACTTCTTCGGCCTGAGCGACTGCCAGTCCGCCTCCGACATCAGCGGGCCGATGAAGTTGAACTGGCCGGCGCCCTGCAGCCACTCGCCGCCGTCTATGGTGACCACCTCGCCGTTGACGTAGCCGGCCTCCTCGGCCATCAGGAACGCCGCGAGATTCGCCAGCTCCTCGTGGCGTCCGGCCCGCTTCATCGGGTTCTTGGATTCGAAGGCGGCCGCGAGCTCCGGCTTGGGCACCAGCCGCTCCCAGGCGCCGGCGGTCGGGAACGGTCCCGGCGCGATCGCGTTGAGGCGGATGCCGCGACCGGCCCACTCCACCGCGAGCGAGCGCGTCATGGCGAGAACCCCTGCCTTCGCCATGGCCGAAGGGACGACATAGGCGGAGCCGGTCCAGGCATAGGTGGTGATGATCGACAGCACGCTCGCCGGCCGGCTCGCGGCGAGCCAGCGCTTGCCGCAGGCGAGCGTCACGTAGGCGGAGCCGTGCAGCACGATGCCGAGCACCGCATCGACGGCACGCGGGCTCAGCGTCTCGCTCTGGGCGATGAAATTGCCGGCGGCGTTGTTCACCAGCCCGTCGAGCGGAGCGTCGCGCCAGATCCAGTCGATCAGCTCGTCGACCTGGCCGGCATCGCGGATGTCGCAGGCCTTGTAGGCGACCTTGCCGCCGGTCTCGGCCTTCAGCCTGTCGGCCGCATCGGCCAGGACCTGCTCGCGCCGGCCGCAGATCACGAGCTCCGCGCCGAGCGACAGGTATCGGCGTCCGATCGACAGGCCAATACCCGTCCCGCCGCCAGTGATCAGAATCCGCCGGCCCTTCAGAAGATCATCCTTGAACATCGGCTCCCTCGTGCTGGACGGATCTCGGCGCGGTGCACTGGATGGCCCGGCCCGACCGTCGAGCCGAGCTTAGAGCGGAATCGGACGGGCGCCGAGGTACAGAACACCGATCGCGGGCCGGACGGTCACTGCCCCGCGCAGGATGCGGCTCTCCGCGATCCGTTCATTCCGCGCTGTTGATCCAGAAAACGACCGCATCCGCGGCGGAATCGTTGTAGAAGCGATGCGACACCGAGCTCGGAAAAGCGAAGCTGTCGCCCGTGTTCAGCCTGTAGGTGCGGTGCTCGATCTCGAGCACCAGGCTGCCGGCGAGGACGACGCCGACCTCTTCTCCGGCATGGGTGTACTGTTCGCTGCCGGAGCTGCCGCCCGGTCGGACGGCGCCGGCGCCCGTCTCCGACAGGCGGAATCCGGAGCGCTACCGACGCGCCTTCCTGGAGGCGCGACGCCCGGCCGGCCTGTCGACCGGAGCGGTATCCGTGCTCGGAAGAGAGGCGATCTCCTGAAAGGGAACGAACTCCGGGCGCCGGTCGGCGCTCGGAACGATTCTGAAATGCGTCCGATAGGTCCTGGCGAAATGCGAGGCCGAGGTGAACCCGCAGGCGAGGCCGATCTCCATGACCGACAGGGTCGTCTGCCGCAGCAGCCCGCGGGCGCGCTCCAGCCGCGTCCTGATGTAGTACTGTGCCGGCGAGCAGCCGAGATAGCGGCGGAACAGGCGCTCCAGCTGGCGCGTCGACACCCCGACCGCGCGCGCGAGCTCCGGCAGCTTCAGCGGCGCTTCGATCGCAGCTTCCATCAGCTCGACCGTGCCGATGACCACCGGGTCGGCGATACCGAGCCGGATTCTGAGCGCCGTGCGCTGCGCATCGGTCGGATGCCGCATGGTCCCGTAGATGAACTGGTCCGATACCGCGCGCGCGAACGCGTCCCCGTGACGCTGCATGATGAAGTGAAGCATGACGTCCATGGCCGCGGTCCCGCCGGCGCAGGTGAACACGCCGCGGTCGATGACGAAGAGATCGTTCGTCGGTTCGACCTGCGGGAACGCCTCGCGGAACGATTCGAGGTAGTCCCAATGGACGGTGCAGCGCCGATTGTCGAGCAGGCCGGCCCTGGCGAGCACGAAGCTCGCCGTGCTGACGCTGCCGACCACGACGTCGCGCCTGATGATGCGGCGCAGGAAGGCGTCCAGCTTGCGGCTGTGATAGGATTCGCAGCCGAGCCCGCCGCACACCACGACCATGTCGAACTCGGCCTCGGAGGCGCCGGGCAAGGCTGCCGTGATGACCTCGAGACCGCCGCCCGACCGCGAGGTTCCGCCGTCCGGCGACAGGTAGGTCCAGCGATACAGGGTCGTGCCGCTGACGAGGTTGGCGCCGCGCAACGGCTCGACCGTCGATGCGAAGGCCATCAGGGAGAATCCCGGCGTGAGGACGACGCCGACGTGAAACACGTCGTGGTGGCTCGGTGCGATGTGTGACATGGGGCAGCCCGAAAACGCTAAGCGCCGGTCGGAATCAGACTAGTCGAGATATCGCCCGGGATGGAAGAAAGGCCAAGTGCGAAACGCAGTGGAGGACTCCAGCATCATGGAAGCCGCGCGATCTTCCCGTCGCCTTCGGCGTTCGCGTGACGGTAACCGCTCGGGCACGGCGCCGCGCGCGCTTGCCCCGCTCCGCAACAGCTTCAAGCCGGTCGAAGTGCTCAGCGAAGAGCAGCTGATGGCTGTCCACGACGCGTCGCTGCGCCTCCTGGAGCAGATCGGCATCGAGTTCATGGGGCCGGCCGCCCGCCGGGTCTTCCGAAAGGCGGGCGCGGAGGTCGACGATGCGAGCGGCCTGGTCCGCCTGCCACGGGAGATCGTGCAGTCGGCGCTCGCCACCGCCCCGTCGAGCTTCGTCCTGACCCCGCGGAACCCCGAGCGGCGCCTCCATGTCGGCGCGGACCACGTGTCGTTCGGGCTGGTGGCCGGGCCGCCGAACATCCACGACTGTGTCAACGGGCGCCGTTCGGGAAGCTATGGCGACTACGTCTCGCTGATCAAGCTCGCCCAGAGCTTCGACATCATCCATTTCATCGGCAACCAGCCGACCGCGCCGATCGAGCTGCCGGCCTCGACGCGGCATCTCGACTGCTATCGCGCCAACGTCACCTATTCCGACCGGGTCTATCACTGCACCGCCATCGGCCGTCATCGCGCCCTCGACGGGATCGACGTCATGGCGATCGCGCGGGGCAAGTCGCGCGAGGAGCTCGTCGGCGACCCGTCCGTCCTCACCATCATCTCGGTCAATTCGCCGCGTCGTTTCGACGAGGCGATGAGCGACGGGCTGATGGCGATGTCGGAATACGGGCAGGCCGTGGTGGTCACCCCCTTCACGCTGATGGGCGCCATGACGCCGGTCACCCTGGCCGCCGCCCTCACCCAGCAGAACGCCGAGGCCCTGGCGGGCATCGTGCTCACCCAGCTGGTCCGGCCCGGCGCGCCGGTCGTCTACGGCGCCTTCACGTCGAATGTCGACATGCGCAGCGGCGCCCCGGCCTTCGGCACGCCGGAGAACGCGCGCGCGACCATGGCGGCCGGCCAGCTCGCCCGGCTCTACAATCTGCCCTACCGCGCCAGCAACTCGAGCGCCAGCAACGCGGTGGACGCCCAGGCGGCCTATGAATCGGAGATGTCGATCTGGTCCTCCGTCATGGGCCACGCCAATCTCGTCTACCACGGCGCCGGCTGGATGGAGGGCGGGCTGACGGCCTCGTTCGAGAAGATCGTGCTCGACGCGGAGATGCTGCAGATGATGGCGGAGACCATCAAGCCGGTGGACGTCGATCCGAAGGAGATCGAGGACGGGCTCGCGGCGATCGCGGCCGTGCCCACCGGCGGACATTTCTTCGGGGCCGAGCACACCCTCGCGCGCTACGAGACCGCCTTCTACCGCCCCCTGCTGTCGGACTGGCGGAACTACGAGACCTGGCTCGAGGCCGGCGGGCGCGATGCGACGCAGCGGGCGACCGAGATCTGGCAGCGCGCCTTGCGCGACTACGAGGCCCCGCCCCTGGATCCGGCGATCGTCGACGCGCTGGACGCCTTCGTCGCCCGCCGTCGCGAAGAGCTGCGCGGCGTCGACCATTAGCCGGGGCGGGCGCTGGCCGGCTCAGCCGCCCGCCTGCACCGGCCGGGCGGCGTAAGCCTCCGGCTTGGTATGCGGCGCGAAGCGATGGTCCCGCACGTAATCGGCATATCGCGCCGGCTCCGCGACCGCGCAAACGAGTCCTTCCTCCTGGCCGCAGCCGGCCAGCACCGCCCCGTCGGGCGCGGCGACGCAGCTCTCCCCCGCATAGCGCAGCCCGAGCTCCTCGCCGGTGCGGTTGGCGAAGACGACGAACATCTGGTTCTCGTAGGCGCGGGCCGGGACCAGGTGGCGCGGAACGACGGGATAGGGCGCCGTCGTCGCGCTGAGAACGATGAGCCCGTCGGCGCCCGACAGGGCCTGCGCGCGGGCGAGCTCGGGAAAGTCGAGGTCGTAGCAGATCTGCAGCCCGAACGTCATGCCGCCGAGCTCGAAGACCCCGGTTCCGGTGCCCGGCAGGAAGCTGGCGTCTTCGAACGCGCCCCAGAGATGGATCTTGCGGTAGTTCGCCACGCGCCGACCGCTGCGGTCGATCACGGCGGCCGCGTTGTACACGCCCTCCGCGGTGCGCTCGGGATAGCCGTAGACGAGGCCGAGGCCCAGCGCCGACGCGATCCGCTTCGCCTCCGTGGCATAGGGCCCGTCGCCCGGCTCCGCGAGCGCCGCGACGGCGTCACCGATGTTGTATCCGGTGGCGAACAGCTCCGGCAGCACCAGAAGATCGACGTTCTGCCGGGCGGCGTCGGCAGCGACGGCCTCCATCAGCCGCAGGTTTGCGTCCTTGTCGGCGGGCGTGCCGGCGAACTGGCCGAGAGCGATCTTCATCCTGCGCGTTCCTGGAGCAGTCGGCGCGGGACGTCCCGCCGCCGCGAATACGACGACGCAACCTAGCGGCGCGCCGAGGCCGTGTCGATTGCGCCGCCCCTTGCCGGGAACGACGCCGCCAACCGGTTCGGCTCCTCCACCGACCGTCCCGGCGCCCGGCGGAATACGCATAACTCCGGTCGAAAAGAGGCTATATGGCCGGGGATGGCGACTTCTATTGTGGGCCGCTTCGCCGCCGGCGTTCCAAGAGGATCAGATGGGCATTTCCGGACTGCATCGCTTCGTCACACAGGACAACGCGTACGAAGCCTTGCCGGCGCCGGTGCGGCGCATGGCGATCCGTTGCCTGATCGATCTGGCGGGCACGGCGGCGGCCGGCCTCGCGACGCCGCTGTCGCGGATCATCCGCAATCATGCGGTACGCGGCTTCGCGGCCGGGGAAGCTGCGCCCCGCGCCCGGCTTCTCTTCGATGGCCGCCGCGCGAGCCCGATGGGCGCCGCCCTGGCAGGCGGCATGACGATCGACAGTTTCGACGCCCATGACGGGCATGTGCTGACCAAGGGTCATGCCGGCGCCGCCGTTCTGCCCGGCCTTCTGGCGCTCGCGGATTCCCTGCCGCAGCCGCCGAGCGGGCCGGAGTTCCTGGCCGCCCTCGTCATCGGCTACGAGGTGGCGATCCGGGCGGGAATCGCGCAGCACGCGACCGCCCCCGACTATCACACCTCGGGCGCCTGGAACGCGCTGGGCGTGGCCGCGATCGCCGCCCGGCTGTGGCACAGCGACGCCGCGACGCTGCGCGAGGCGCTGGGCATCGCCGAATACCACGGGCCCCGCAGCCAGATGATGCGGTGCATCGACTTCCCCACGATGGTGAAGGACGGCTCCGGCTGGGGCGCGATGTGCGGCCTGTCCGCCGCCTACCTGGCGGCGGACGGCTTCACCGGCGCGCCGGCCCTGGTCGTGGAAAGCGAAGCGGTCGCCCATCTCTGGGACGATCTCGGCGCGCGCTGGCGCATCCTCGAGATGTACTTCAAGCCCCATCCGATCTGCCGATGGGCGCAGCCCGCGGTCGAGGCGGCGCTCAGCCTGCGCCGGGCCCATGCGGTGGATCCCGCGACGATCGAGGCGATCGAGGTCGAGAGCTTCCACGAGGCGACCTGCCTCGACCAGCGCCGTCCGGCGAACACCGAGCAGGCGCAGTACAGCCTGCCCTTCCCGGTCGCCGCCGCGGTCGCGCGCGGACGTCTCGCGCCCACCGACATTTCCGGCGACGCCCTCACCGACCCCGAGATCCTCGGGCTCAGCGACCGCATCCGCCTGATCGACGCGCCGGACCTCAGCGCCCGCTTCCCGGCCGAGCGCTATGCCCGCGCGCGCTTCCGGATGAACGACGGCCGGGTGCTCGAAAGCGAGACCATGCCGGCGCGCGGCGATGCCGAGCGGCCGCTGTCCGACGAGGAGATCCTGTCGAAATTCCACGATCTCGCCGACGGCCCGCTCGGCCGCGCCGCGGCCGACGCGCTCCACGCGGCCATGTTGGAGCTCCCCGAGCAGCCCGACCTGCGCAATCTGCTCGACGGCCTGCTGAGCGCGCCGGGCCGCCCGGCCGCCGCGACCATCGCCGCAACGGCGTGATGCGACGATGGCCGATACGTTCAGGGTCGAAGAGACGGTCTGGATAACGCTGTCGGACGGGTGCCGGCTGGCGGCACGTCTCTGGCTGCCGCCGGACGGCACCGGCCCGGTGCCGGCCATCCTCGAATATCTCCCCTATCGTCGGCGTGACCGTCACCGCGGCGACGACGCGATCCTTCATCCGGCCTTCGCCGCCGCAGGCTACGCGGCGATCCGGGTCGACATGCGCGGGGCCGGCGATTCCGACGGCACCATGACCGACGAATACACGGCGCGCGAGTGGGACGACGCGGTCGAGGTGATCGACTGGATCGCGCGGCAGGACTGGTGCAGCGGCGCGGTCGGCATGATCGGCCTGTCCTGGAGCGGCTTCAATTCGCTGCAGGTCGCCGCGAAGGCCCCGGCCGCCCTGAAGGCGATCGTCACCACCTGCGCGTCGGACGACCGCTACGCCGACGACATGCACTACATGGGCGGCTGCCTGCTGAACGACAATCTGCAGTACGGCGCCACGCTGTTCACCTGGCTCGCCACCCCGCCCGACCCGGCGATCGTCGGCGCGCGCTGGCGCGACATGTGGCTGGAGCGGCTCGCGGTGGTGGAGCCGCCGGCGGCCCGCTGGATGCGGCACGGCGACCGCGACGCCTATTGGCGAAGCGGCTCGGTCTGCGAAGACTACGGGGCCATCGAGGCCGCGGTGCTCGCGGTCGGCGGCTGGGCGGACGGCTACACGAACGCGGTGCTGCGCCTGCTCGAAGGGCTGACCGGCCCGCGCAAGGGCCTGATCGGCCCCTGGGGTCATGCCTTCCCGCACGTCGCCACGCCCGGACCGCGGATCGATTTCCTCGGCTACGTCCTGCGCTGGTGGGATCACTGGCTGAAGGGCCGCGACACCGGTATCATGGACGAGCCGATGCTGACGGTCTGGCTGCAGGACTCCGAGCCGCCGCGGCCGCGCTACGCCGAGCGCCGCGGCCGCTGGATCGCCGAGCAGGTCTGGCCCAGCCCGCAGGTGGCGACCCGCAGCCTGCATCTGACGGCGGCTGGTCTGGCGGACGAGGCTTCGGCGGTCGAGCGACGGGTCCGCTCCCCGGCGACGACCGGCCTCGCGTCCGGGGAATGGTGCCCCTATGGCTGGGGTCCCGACATGCCGACCGATCAGCGCGAGGACGACGCGGGATCGCTCTGCTTCGACGGCGCGCCTCTGGAGGCGCCGCTCCAGCTGCTCGGCGGCGCGCGCGTGACGCTCGAGCTGTCGAGCGACCGGCCGGAAGCGATGGTCGCGGTGCGGCTCAACGACGTGGCGCCCGACGGCATGTCGGCCAGGATCACCTACGGTCTGTTGAACCTTCAGCATCGCGACGGACATGCCGAGGCACGGGCCCTGGTTCCCGGCCGGCGCTATCGGGCAGAGGTGCGGCTGAACGACGCCGCCTACGAGATTCCCGCCGGGCACAAGCTGCGCGTCGCGGTCTCGACCGCCTATTGGCCGCTGGCGATGACCGCGCCGGTCGGCGCGACAGTGACCGTCCACGGCGGGATGCTGCATTTGCCGGTGCGGGCGAACGCGACGGATGCCGCCCGCCCGCCGGACCTCGGACGGCCCTGGAGCCCGCCGCCGCTCGAGGCCGAGGTCCTGGTGCCGCCGGCGCGCGGGCGGGTGCAGATGGAGCGCCTCGTCGAGGATGGCCGCACCAGCGTGCGGGTCGTGCGCAATCTCGGCGCCGTACGCATCGCCGACGTCGACCTGGAGCTCGAGGCTCTCGGGTCGGAGACCTACAGCGCCGTCGCGGACGATCCCGCGCAGGTCCGGTCCGAAGCCGACCGGCGCGCCGAGTTCCGGCGCGGCGACTGGCACGCGAGCGTGGTCACGCGCTCCGTGCTGAGCGTCGACGGGAGCGACTGGCGTCTCGTCGCGACGCTCGACGCGCATGACGGCGCGGCGCGTGTCTTCGCACGCAGCTGGGACCTCAGGATTCCGAGGTCCTCGGCAGGGCCGGCGGAAAATCCGGCCGTCTAGCCGCGGCAACGCCGCGGATCACAAGAAGAGCAGGCGCAAACAGCAAGGAAGGCTCGATATGTCAAATCATCTGCAGATCATTTCACGCCGCGGCGTCCTGAAGGGAGCAGGCGCGGCCGCGACGCTGGCCCTGCTGCCGTCGCCGCTCCGGGCGGCGGACACGGTCAAGGTCGGCTGGACCACCGACACCGAGCAGTCGATCCTCGGCAACATGACGGCGCTGATCCTCGAGAAGAAGCTCGGCATCGCCGTTGAGCGGGTGGGGAATCTCGGCGGCACCGGCATCGCGCACCAGGCGATCATCGACGGCGCGATCGACATCTATCCGGACTACACGGGCGACGCGCTGGCGAACGTCCTGAAGCAGGAGCCGATCACCGAGCCGATGAAGTCGTGGGAGGCGGTGCGCGACGGCTATGCCGAGGCGTACCAGATCGCCTGGCTCAAGCCGACGCCGTTCAACAACACCTACGCCCTGGCCCTGAAGGAGGCCACGGCGGAGGAGCTCGGCATCGGCACCATCTCCGATCTCGCGCCCAAGGCCGGCGAGTGGACGCTCGGCTGCTCCGTCGAGTTCGCGGGACGCCCGATCGACGGCTATCCGGGCATGGTCGAGCATTACGGCTTCGAGTTCGGCAGCGTGAAGCCGATGGATGTCGGCCTGATGTACACGGCCATCGACGGCGATCAGGTCGACGTGATCGTCGCCTTCGCGACCGACGCCCGGATCGGCAAGGTCGGGCTGCGCGTGCTGGCCGACGACAAGTTCTTCTTCCCGTCCTACAACGCCGCGATCACCGTCCGCGACGAGGTGCTGACCGCCCACCCGGAAATCCGCGAGGCGGTGGAGGCGGTCACCGACACGCTCGACACCCCGACGCAGATCCGGCTGAACGGCCGCTCGGACATCGACGGCGTGCCGCCCGAGACGGTGGCCGAGGAGTATCTGAAGGAGATCGGAGCCCTTTGAGCCCTGCGCGACGGCCGGGCCGCCGCGATCGGCGGCAGGCCCGGCCGCCGCATACATACGTTTCATGGACGTCCTGACTTTCCTCGCCGGCAACTGGCAGAGGATCGCCGATCTGGCGGGCGACCACGTCGTGCTCTCGCTCCAGGCGGTGGCCTTGGCGCTCGTGATCGGGATTCCGCTCGGCATCGCCTGCCGGCTGGCGCAGCCCCTGGCGGCGATCGTCCTCAACGCGGTCAGCATCATCTACACGGTCCCGACCCTCGCCCTGTTCGGTCTGATGCTGCCGCTGATCGGGATCGGCGTCGTGCCGGCGGTCGTCGCCGTCGTCCTCTACTCGCTGCTGCCGATCGTGCAGAACACCTATACCGGCCTGACGGCGGTCGCCCCGGAGATCCGGGAGGCGGCGCTCGGCATCGGCATGGGACGTCTTGCGCGCCTGCTCCGGGTCGAGCTGCCGCTGGCGCTGCCCGTGATGTTCGCCGGCCTCAGGGTCGCGGTCGTCAATGCGGTGGGCATGATGACGCTCGCCTCCCTGATCGGCGCCGGCGGTCTCGGCGACCTGGTGTTCCGCGGCATCTCCACGGTGTCCTGGGCGCTGGTCCTGGCGGGCAGCGTTCCCGTCCTCGCCCTCGCCCTCGCGGCCGATCTCGGGCTGAAGGTGCTGGAGCGGCGGCTCGCGTCCTGGCGCGGCGACGCGGCATGACCTTGGCCGACTATCTCCGGTTCTTCGGCGACCAGGTGATCTCGCTCTCCTGGCAGCATCTTCTGCTCTTCCTGGTGTCGCTGAGCGGAGCGACGGCGATCGGGATCGTGCTCGGCATCGCCGTGGCGAAGCTGCGGGCGGTCGCCGCCGTGGCGGTTCCGGTCGTCAACCTGCTGCAGGCCTGTCCCGAGATCGTGCTGCTCGCTTTGGCGATTCCGCTGCTCGGGATCGGCATCGAGGGCGCGCTGGTGCCGCTGTTCGTCAAGGGCGTCCTGCCGATCCTGCGCAACACGGCGAGCGGGATCGAGAGCGTGGACCGGGGAGTCGTCGAAGCCGCGCGAGGCCTCGGCTTCACGTCGCGCCAGGTGCTCTGGCGGATCGAGCTTCCGGCGGCCCTGCCGGTGGTGATCGCCGGCATGCGCGTCGCGGCGGTGATGCTGGTCTCGGTCCTCACCCTGACCGCCTATATCGGGGTCGAAAGCCTGGGAACGCTGATCGTCCAGGGCATCGCCCGAATGGATCCGAATCCGCTGCTGGTCGGCTCGGTGCTCACCGCGGCGCTGGCCGTCGCCGTCAACTACCTGCTGGTCGGGGCCGAACGCCTCGCCGCCAGACAACTGTCCTGAGGAGACGTCATGGCCCATGCCATCGAGTTCCGGGACGTCAGCAAGCGGTTCGCGGGCGGCAAGATCGCGGTCGACCGGCTGACGCTCGGCGTGGAGGAAGGGACGACGCTGGCGCTCGTCGGCCCGTCCGGCTGCGGCAAGACCACGAGCCTCAAGATGATCAACCGCCTGATCGAGCCCTCGGACGGCGAGATCGTGGTCGCCGGCCGCTCCATCACCCGGACGCCGCTCCTGGAGCTGCGCCGGTCGCTCGGCTACGTCATTCAGTATGTCGGGCTGTTCCCGCACATGACGGTGGCGGAGAACGTGGCCGCGGTGCCCAAGCTGCTGGGCTGGCCCAAGGCGAAGATCGCCGCGCGCGTCGACGAGCTGCTCGACCTGGTCGGCCTGCCGCCGGACGAGTACAGGCAGCGCCGGCCGCGGGCGCTGAGCGGCGGTCAGCAGCAGCGCGTCGGGGTCGCCCGCGCCCTGGCGGCGGACCCGCCCATTCTCCTGATGGACGAGCCCTTCGGCGCGCTCGATCCGATCACGCGTGCGCGGCTTCAGGACGAGCTGAAGGCGATTCAGCGCAAGCTTCACAAGACCATCGTCATCGTCACCCACGACATGGACGAGGCGGTGCGGCTGGCCGATACCGTCGCCGTGCTGCGGGACGGGCGGCTGGTCCAGCTCGACGGGCCGTCGCGGCTGCTGGTCGCGCCGGCGGACTCCTTCGTGGCCGATCTCCTGGGGCGGGACCGCCTGCTGAAATACCTGCGGACGGTGCCGCTCCGCGCCGTCGCGTCGCCCGCAGGCGCAGAGCCGGCCGAAGGGCCGAGGCTCAGCGAGAGCAGCTCGCTCGAGGAGGCTCTGCTGACGATGCTCGCGGCCGGTGCGCCGAGCGCGATCGCGGTGGCGCCGGGCGGCCGGATCGTCGGCACCGTGACCGCGGAGACGGTCGTAACCGCCGCCGTCGCGGCTGCGCCCCGATAGAGATACGCGGTCGCCGGAGCTTGGCCCGCGGCGTCAGCTCCACGGGAAGGGGCTGTTGGACACCGGGTGGAGCCTGCCT
>DAIMFL010000005.1:0-18094 GCA_036724615.1 Alphaproteobacteria bacterium
GGATCCGCGCGCTCGCGCCCGACGATCCGCTCGGCCTCTATCTCGCCGGGCTGGTCGCCAGCGAGGCCGGCGACCCGGCCACGGCCCGGCAGCTGTGGCGGGAACTCGCGGCGCGCCTGCCCGAAGGCTCGCCGGAACGCACGGAGCTCGAGGCGCGGATCGCGGCGCTGCCGGGGAGCTGAAGGCCGCGCTCGTCAAGAGCGCGGCCGTCTCGAAGGACGCAAGTCGTCGATCCGACAAACATTCACAGCCTCTGAGCATGATCCCCACCCGACTTGCTCCGCCGGCGCGCAGGTCGCTACACTCGCCGCCGCTGACCGACAGGAGATGGCGATGAACATGACGACCGGCGCGGCGGCGGACAGCCTCGCCTTCACGATCCCGGCGCGCTGGTACCACGATCCGGAGATCTGGGCGCAGGAACGCGCCCGCGTGTTCGGCCGCGACTGGCTGCTGGTCGGCCATCAGGGCCAGGTGGAAAATCCCGGCGACTACGTGGCGGGCGAGATCGCCGGCTGGCGCTATTTCGTGATCCGCGGCCGCGACGGCGCGCTCAAGGGCTTCCACAATGTCTGCACGCACCGGGCGGCGCCGCTGCTCGACGACGGCGCCGGCCATTGCGACGTGCTGCGCTGCCGCTATCACCGCTGGGTGTTCGATACGGACGGGAATCTGAAGGCGACGCCGGATTTCGGCGCGCCCCATGGCTTCGATCGCTGCGATTACGGGCTGAAGCCGATCAAGGTTGCGGAATGGCGCGGCCTCGTCTTCGCGTCGCTCGACCTCGAGGCCGGCCCGGTGGAGGAGGGACTCGGCGCGCTCGTCGACCTCGTCGCGCCCTATCCCATCGAGACCTTCCGGTCGGTCCGGCAAGTCACGTTCGAGATCGGCTGCAACTGGAAGACCTACACCGACAATTTCGTCGAGGGCTACCATATCCCGGGCATCCATCCCGGCCTCAACGCCGCCATCGACTTCAAGGGCTTCGCCGTCGAGAACCGTCCGAAGATCGTCATCATGTCGGCGCCGCAGCGCGACGGCTCGATCTACGAGGGCGTGTGGCTGTGGCGTTATCCGAACACCACCTTGTCGGTCTTTTCCGGCGGCATGAACACCTCGAGCATCGTGCCGCTCGACCGCTCCCGCACCCGGCTGGTCTACAACTTCTACTTCGCCGACCGCTCGCCCGCGGCGGCTGCGGCGATCGAGCGCATCATCGAGACCAACTGCCAGATCGTGCGCGAGGATTTCGGGATCTGCGAGATGGCGCAGGGCAACCTGGAAAGCGGCGTCTACGAGCGCGGTCCCTTGAGCCCGCTCCAGGAGGCCGGGGTGCGCCATTTCCACGATATGCTGCGGGACTCCCTGGGATCCGCCGGCTGACCGCCGCCGGCGTAAACCATTTCCCGCTTGGCAAGCCATCGGTCGCCCGTCTACCTTTCGGGCGACAGGGAAAAGGCTTTAAAAACAAGATGAACAACAGGAAGAGGCGGATATGGGGGATGCTACCCCCGCTCTGGTCGTCGAAGATCTGCACAAGCGGTTCGGCCGGCTCGAAGTTCTGAAGGGCGTCTCGCTTTCCGCCAGGGACGGCGACGTCATCGCGCTGATCGGAGCGAGCGGCTCGGGCAAGAGCACGCTGCTGCGCTGCATCAACCTGCTCGAGGTCCCGGACTCCGGAAAGGTCTATGTCAGCGGCGAGCTGATCCGGATGCGGCCGATGCGCGACGGCCACGCCATGCCGGAGGACCGGCGGCAGGTCGACCGCATCCGCTCGCGCCTCGGCATGGTGTTCCAGAGCTTCAACCTCTGGTCCCACATGACGGTCCTCGAGAACGTCATCGAGGCGCCGGTCCACGTCCTCAAGGTGCCCAGGGCGGAGGCGGTCGATCGCGCGCGCCGGCTGCTCGACAAGGTCGGCATCGGCGACAAGCTCGACGCCTATCCGGCGCATCTGTCCGGCGGCCAGCAGCAGCGCGCGGCGATCGCGCGGGCGCTCGCGATGGAGCCCAAGGTGATGCTGTTCGACGAGCCGACCTCGGCGCTGGATCCGGAGCTCGTCGGCGAGGTGCTGCTCGTGATGAAGCAGCTCGCCGAGGAAGGGCGCACCATGCTGATCGTGACGCACGAGATGGGCTTCGCCCGCGAGGTCGCCTCCGAGGTGATCTTCCTGCACCAGGGCCGCATCGAGGAGCAGGGACCGCCGTCGCAGGTGTTCGGCAGCCCGAAGTCCGACCGCTGCCGTCAGTTCCTGGCCAAGCATTTGCACTGACGCCGATCGCGTCTGAACCAAGAAGGGAGACTGGAAGTGAAGAGATTGATGACAAGCCTCGCGGCAGCCGTCGCGCTGACGCTCGCCGCCGGCGCCGCCCAGGCCGACATCGGCAAGGTCGTGATCGCCACCGAGGGCGCCTATCCCCCGTTCAACTTCGTCGACGCCAACGGCGAGCTGCAGGGCTTCGACGTCGATATCGCGAAGGCGCTCTGCGAGAAGATGCAGGCCGAGTGCGAGATCGTGGCGCAGGACTGGGACGGCATCATCCCGGGCCTCCTCGCCAAGAAGTACGACGCGATCGTCGCCTCCATGTCGATCACGGAGGAGCGCAAGCAGAAGGTCGACTTCACCGACAAGTACTACAACACGCCGGCGAAGTTCGTCGCCAAGAAGGGCTCCGGGATCGAGATCTCGAAGGAAGGCCTCGAGGGCAAGATCATCGGCGTGCAGGTCTCGACCATCCACGAGAACTTCGCCCGCGACACTTTCGGCGACGTGGCCGAGATCAAGGCCTATGACACCCAGGAGAACGCCAATCTCGACCTGGTGTCCGGCCGCGTCGACGTGATCATCGCCGACAGCGTCGCCCTGGACGAAGGCTTCCTGCAGACCGACATGGGCAAGGACTACGAGTTCGTCGGCCCCGACTTCACCGATCCGAAGTATTTCGGCGAGGGCGCCGGCATCGCGGTGCGCAAGGGCGAGACCGAGCTGCGCGACGCCTTCAACGCGGCGATCGACGCGATCCGTGCGGACGGCACCTACAAGGCGATCAACTACAAGTTCTTCGCCTAGGACGTCTACGGCGCCAAGTAAGCGATGTTGGCACGGGCGAGCCCGGCGCGCGGCGGTCAATGCCGGCCGCCGCGCGTCCGCTCTTTCCGGCCGTCCGCGAATGATCGATCTCCAGGGCTATGGCTGGCAGCTCGTCGAGGGGCTGAAGATGACCGTGATCGTCTCGATCATGGCCTTCGGCGTCTCGCTGATCCTGGGCCTCGTCGGCGCCGCGGCCAAGCTGTCGCGCTTCCGGGCGCCCCGGGCGATCGCCGACGCCTACACGATCGTCATCCGCGGCGTGCCGGAGCTCATCCTGCTCATCCTGTTCTATTTCGGCGTGACCATGCTGCTGCAGGAGGCGGTGGCCGCCTTCGGCCGCGAGCAGCGCATCGACATCAATCCGTTCTTCGCCGGCATGCTGACGATCGGCTTCGTGTACGGGGCCTTCGCGACCGAGGTGTTCCGCGGCGCCATCCTGGCCGTGCCGAAGGGGCAGATCGAGGCCGCCAAGGCCTGCGGCATGAGCGACCTGCTCATCCTGCGCCGGGTCCTGCTGCCGCAGGTCTGGCGCTTCGCCCTGCCCGGGCTCGGCAATGTCTGGCTGGTCCTCATGAAGGCCACGGCCCTCATGTCCGTCGTCAATCTCGACGAGCTCGCGCGCAAGTCGCAGATCGTCGCCAACAGCACCAAGCAGCATTTCGGGGTCTTCCTGCTGACGGCCTTCATCTATCTGGGCCTGACCGCGGTCTCGATGATCGGCCAGCAGCTGCTGGAACGCCGCGCCAATCGCGGCGTGCGCCGGGCCTGAGCGACGGGGGCCTGACGCGATGGACGTCCAGATCATCATCGACAGCCTGCCGAAGCTGCTTTCGGCGACGGTGACGACGATCGAGCTCCTGATCCTGTCGCTCGTCTTCGGCATGTGCCTGTCGATCCCGATCGCGCTCGCCCGCCTGTCGCGCAACCCGCTGCTGTGGATGCCGGCCTACGGCTACATCTTCTTCTTCCGCGGCTCGCCGCTGCTGATCCAGCTGTTCCTCATCTATTACGGGCTGGGGCAGTTCGAGCTCGTCCGCGAGTCGTTCCTGTGGCCGATCTTCCGGCAGGGCTACTGGTGCGCGATCATCGCACTGACGCTGAACACCGCCGGCTACACGGCCGAGATCCTGCGCGGCGCCATACAGGGCGTGCCGCATGGCGAGATCGAGGCGGGCCGCGCCTGCGGCATGTCGAGGATCCTGCTGTTCCGCCGCATCGTCGCGCCCAAGGCGCTGCGCCTGGTGCTGCCCGCCTATTCCAACGAGGTCATCCTGATGCTGCAGGCGACGTCGCTGGCCAGCCTGGTGACCGTGGTCGACCTGATGGGCGCGGCCTCGAACATCGTCAACCGCAGCTTCGCGCTCTACGAGATCTACATCACGGCGGGGCTGATCTATCTGGTGATGACCTACGCCATCGCCTGGGGCTTCAAGCGGGTGGAGCACCGTCTCTCCGGCCATCTGCGGGAGCGCGAGCCCCCCGCCGCCGCGGCACAGTCGGAAGCGGCCGTCGTGCCGGGGACGCACTGAGCGGGAACGGCGAGGCCTATCCGTCCGCGGCCAGACAGTCGGCGATGCCGCGGGCCAGGCCGCGCATCAGCTCCAGATAGAGATCCGGTCCTTCCGCGAGGCCGATCCCCTCGGGGTCGAGCTCGGCCTGGCGCAGGGCGCTCCCCTCGGCGACGAGCGCGACCAGGGCGGGATCGAAGCCGGGTTCGCGGAACAGGCAGACGGCGCCGCGCTCGGCGACGGCCGCGCGGATCTCGCGCAGCCGCCGGGCGCCCGGCGGCTGGTCGGGGCTCATGGTGATGGCGCCGGTCCCCGCCAGGCCGTACTGCGCCTCGAAATACTGATAGGCGTCGTGGAAGACGACGAAGGGGCGGTCGCGGACCGGCGCGAGCAGCGCGGCGAACTCGGCGTCCAGCGCCTCGATCCGCGCCGACAGCGCCGCTGCGTTCGCCCGATAGGCCGCAGCGTTCGCCGGATCGGCGGCGGCCAGCCGCTCGGCCATGGCCGATGCGATCACCTGGGCGTTCTCCGGATCGAGCCAGAGATGGGGGTCGATGCCGCCGGCCTCATGTGCATGGGCCTCCACGTTCTCATGCGCCTCCCAAACGCCGCCTTCGCGCGGCGGCAGCAGGGTGAGGCCCGGCAGCGCCGCGACCTCCATGACCATCGCGTCGTCGGCCAGGCTCGACAGCGGCTTCTCCAGATAGGTTTCGAGCGCCGGCCCGCTCCAGAACACGATCGCCGCCCCGTCCAGCCGCGCCGCGTCGGAAGGGCGCAGCGAAAACCCGTGCGGCGAGGCGGCGCCGCGCACCAGGAGCTCCGGCGCGCGCACCCCCGCCATGACGGCGGCCGCCAGGGAATGGAGCGGCTTGATGCTGGCGACGACCCGCGGCGGCTCGGCGGATTGCGCCGGGAGCAGACCGCCGGCCAGGGCGGCCGTCATCAGCGCGACGGCCAGTCGACAGGCGAGCCGGGTCATGCGGATCCTCGCAGAAGTTATGTTATACTGTAACATAACTAGGCGCCGAGAGAACCGATATTCGAACGGCGCGTGGTTGCCCTTACCGGGTTCGTCTGGCAACCGGCAGCACCGGGCCGGGCGGCACCGTCCCGGCCATGTTCCGGTGGCCGCGAAAGGAAGGATTTCTTGGGGTGGCCGTCCAAGCCTGCAGTGAGCGTCCGAGGCGGACGGCGCGCGTCCGGCGGCGATGCAGATCGAATCCGGTCCGGCGGGGAATTGGTGGAGCCGAGGGGAATCGAACCCCTGACCTCCTCATTGCGAACGAGGCGCTCTCCCAGCTGAGCTACGGCCCCACCGGTTCGGGTGCGGGACTATTGGGCGAGGCCGACCTGCCTGTCAAGCGCTGCGGACGGTGCGGCGGACCGCTCTCCATCGCCCTGGGAAACCGGCTGACGGAGGCGCCGCGTCGCAGGCCGGCGGCCGATCTTGCCTCTGCGGTTGTGGAACGCTAGTGTCGCGCGCGACCCGGAAAACGGCCCAGCCCGGAGGATCCGCGCTCACATGATAGCGCTGGCGAATCTGATCAGTGCGGTGATCACGATCTATATCTGGCTCCTGATCGCCTCCGCGATCATGAGCTGGCTCGTCGCGTTCAACGTCATCAATACGCGCAATCGCTTCGTCTACGTGGTCGGCGACTTCCTGTACCGGGTGACGGAGCCAGCGCTCAGGCCGATCCGGCGCATCCTGCCGAGCCTGGGCGGGATCGACCTGTCGCCGATCGTGCTGCTGCTCATCCTGTTCTTCCTGCGCGACCTCATCGTCTACGACCTGATCCTTGGGCTTGCCTGACCCCGCCGCCTCGCCCGTCTCGATCGTCGCCGGCGGCGCGCGGGTCCGGCTGAAGGTGGCGCCGCGCGCGGCACGCAACCGGGTGGAGGGGCTGGCGCCGGAAGCCGATGGCGGGGTCGCGCTGAAGGTCTCGGTCACCGCCGCGCCGGAGGACGGCAAGGCGAACGCCGCCGTGGTGAAGCTGCTCGCCGCCGAATGGGACGTTCCCAGATCGACGGTCGAGGTCGTTCTCGGAGCGGGCGACCGGCGCAAGGTCGTGCAGGTTTCCGGCGAGCCCGCGCGGCTCGCGCGGATGTTGACGGACTGGCTCGCCCGCCGGCTTGGAGCGGACGGCCGAGGGATCGACCGAAGGGGACAAGAATGAGCAACAGCAGCAAGATCATCGACGGCAAGGCCTTCGCCGAGGACCTGCGCAGGCGGATCTCCGCCGAGGTGGCGGCGATGCGGCAGGCGCACGGCATCACGCCGGGCCTCGCCGTCGTGCTGGTCGGCGAGGACCCGGCGAGCAAGGTCTATGTCGGCAGCAAGGCCAAGCAGACGAAGGAGGTCGGCATGGCCTCGTTCGAGCACCGCCTGCCGGACACGACGGGCCAGGCCGAGCTTCTCGCCCTCATCGACCGGCTGAACCGCGACCCGGCGGTCAACGGCATCCTGGTGCAGCTGCCGCTGCCGAAGCAGATCGACCCGCAGGCGGTGATCGACGCGATCGATCCCGACAAGGACGTGGACGGATTCCACGTGGTGAATGCCGGCCGGCTCGCCACCGGCGGCACGGGGCTCGTGCCCTGCACGCCGCTCGGCTCGATGATGCTAATCAAGTCTCGGCTGGGCTCCCTGGAAGGGAAGCGCGCCGTGGTGGTCGGCCGTTCCAACATCGTCGGCAAGCCGATGGCCCAGCTGCTGCTCGCCGAGAGCTGCACGGTGACGATCGCCCATTCCAGGACGCGCGAGCTCCCGGCCGAATGCGCCCGCGCCGACATCCTGGTCGCCGCCGTCGGCCGGCCGCAGATGATCCGCGGCGACTGGGTGAAGCCGGGCGCAGTGGTGATCGACGTCGGCATCAACCGGATAGAGGGGCCGGACGGCAAGGGGCGCCTGGTCGGCGACGTGCATTACGAGGAAGCCTTCCCCCGGGCGGGCGCGATCACCCCGGTGCCCGGCGGGGTCGGGCCGATGACCATCGCCTGCCTGCTGCAGAACACGCTGACGGCGACCTGCCGCCAGCGCGGCATCAGGCTGGCGGCGTAGGGCGGCAGGCCCTCACCCCCACTCTCTCCCGCAAGCGGGAGAGGGGGCTACCCCAATCCGGATCTTGCGGCAGCGTCCCCTCTCCCACGACAGTGGGAGAGGGACAGGGTGAGGGCCTCATCCTCCCTTCTGATCGGCGGGAAAGTGAAGAGGCGCGGCATGGGCGGATTGGGCGAGCTGATCCTGGCGGCGCTGCTGTTCGTCGGCGGGCATTTCGTCGCGTCTGCGGGGTCGGTGCGCGGACCCTTGGTGGCGAAGATGGGGGAGCGCGCGTTCAGCGGGCTCTATTCCCTGCTCGCCGCCGTGCTGCTGATCTGGATGATCTGGAGCTACGGGCGCACGCCGGTGGTGCCGCTGTGGACCCCGGCGCTCTGGATGTACTGGCTGCCGGCCATCTTCATGGTGCCGGCCACGCTCCTCGCGGTGGCGGCGGTCAGCCAGGACAATCCGACCGCCGTCATGCAGCACGTGAGGGCGGGCGACCGGCCGGCGCCCGGCATCCTGGCGATCACCCGCCATCCGCTGATGTGGGGCATCGGGCTCTGGGCGCTCGCCCATATCCCGCCGAACGGCACGGCGGCCAACCTCGTCTTCTTCGGCAGCTTCGCCCTGCTCGCCTTCGGGGGCACGCTCGCCATCGACGCCAAGAAGCGCCGGCAATGGGGCGCGGCGGAGTGGGAGAGATTCAGCCGCCAGACGTCGAACCTGCCCTTCGCGGCGATCGTCGCCGGCCGCGCCCGGCTGCGCGTCGGGGAGATCGGCGGCCTGCGCATCCTCGGCGCCGCCACGCTCTACGTGCTGCTGGTCTTCGGCCATCCCTGGATCGCCGGCGTACCGGCCGTGGCGCCGTAGGCGGGTCGCTGTTTCATTTCGCGCTAAGCGTCTGAAAGCAAACGTCTAAACGGCGATCTCGAAAATAAGATCAAGGTCTTGATCTTAGATCGCCGCGCTGATACGCTAGCTAAGATCAGTATCTTGATCTTAGCGGCAGAACATGCTCCAAGTCCCTGAAATCGAAATTGAAAACCGCTTGCGATTCGATAATCCCTGGTGGGCCGAACGCGCGGTGCCGCAGCGCTTTCGCGACTGGCCGAAGCGAGCTTATCTGCGCGGGTTTTACGATCTGGCTGCCAAATCGAGTGCCCGGCGGGCGGTCGTCCTGCTAGGCCCGCGCCGGGTCGGGAAGACCGTGATCCTGCATCAGGCGATCCAGCGCTTGATCGACGACGGCGTCGCGCCGACGGATATCCTCTACGTTTCGGTGGACACGCCGGTCTATAGCGGCCTGCCGCTGGAGCGGCTGCTGACACTCTTTCGATCCCTGCACGGGCACGACGCCGACAGGCGCCTCTTCGTCTTCTATGACGAGATCCAGTATCACCCTGACTGGGAGGTGCACCTGAAGTCGCTCGTCGACTCTTATGTCCGCTATCAGTTCGTCGTGTCCGGCTCGGCTGCCGCCGCGTTGCGCATGAAGAGCCACGAGTCGGGAGCCGGGCGGTTCACCGACTTCCTCCTCCCGCCGCTAACCTTCACCGAGTTCCTTCAGTTCACCGGCAGGCCGGTCGAGGATCCAAGCGCAGAACTCTTCACTGACGACGCCATGTCGTCGCTCAACGTGAGCTTCGTCGACTATCTGAACTATGGTGGCTTTCCGGAGGCCGTTCTCGACGACGATGTCCGCCGCTCTATGGACCGCTACATAGCCAATGACATCATCGACAAAGTGCTGCTGCGAGACCTGCCCAGCCTCTACGGGATCGGGGATACGGCGGAACTCAACCGGCTGTTCACGACAATCGCCTACAATACCGGCAACGAGGTGAATCTCGAGGAGCTGTCAAAGGCATCCGGCGTGGCGAAGAACACGCTCAAGAAATATCTCGAATACCTGGAAGCTGCCTTTCTGATCCATCGCCTGTATCGGGTCGATCAAAATGCGCGACACTTCAAGCGTGCGACGCATTTCAAGATCTATCTGACCAACCCGTGCCTGAGGTCGGCGCTCTTTGGATCAGTCACGGCTGACGACGACGCCATGGGGCGTTTGGTCGAAACCGCCTTGGTCAGCCAGCTCGTGCACTCAGCGGTTGTTGATAGTACATTCTACGCTCGGTGGCCTAAGGGGGAAGTCGACCTTGTCTTCCTGGCGGCCACAACTCTCAAACCAGTAGCTGCAATCGAAGTGAAGTGGAGCGATCGGCCAAAGAGCAATCCGGACGATGAGCTATCAAGTCTGTTTTTCTTCGCGACAGTGAATGGCTTGGAGAAGGTGTCGGTCCTGACGCGAACAGCCTCTGATCGCGTAACGCGCGGAAGTGTTACGGCCTTCTTGCTACCTGCTGTGTTAGCGTGCGCATTTGGTGGCCGGATGATAGTTGATCAGACGCTTGCCGCAGGTGTCCATCCGCGCAGCATGATCAGGCTGGGCGGTGAGGAATCCCATGGCAACGGATAAATAAGGTTCTGCGCTCCTACTCCCCGCGCTTCTTCAGCAGCCTGAGCCGCAGCGCGTTCAGCTTGATGAATCCGGCCGCGTCGCGCTGGTCATAGGCGCCGGCGTCCTCCTCGAACGTGACGTGCTGCAGGGAATAGAGGCTGTTGGGCGACTTCCGCCCGACCACCGTCGTGTTGCCCTTGTAGAGCTTGAGGCGCACCGTGCCGCTCACGCTCTCCTGGCTCTTGTCGATCGCCGCCTGCAGCATCTCGCGCTCCGGGCTGAACCAGAAGCCGTTGTAGATGAGCTCGGCGTAGCGCGGCATCAGCTCGTCCTTGAGATGCATGGCGCCGCGGTCGAGCGTGATGCTCTCGATGCCGCGATGGGCGGCGAGGAGGATGGTGCCGCCCGGCGTCTCGTAGACGCCGCGGCTCTTCATGCCGACGAAGCGGTTCTCCACGAGGTCGAGCCGGCCGATGCCGTTCGCCTTGCCGAGCTCGTTGAGCCGCGTCAGCAGAGTCGCGGGGGACAGGCGCTCGCCGTCGATCGAGACGGCGTCGCCGCGCTCGAAGCCGATCTCGATATAGGTCGCCTCGTCCGGCGCCGCCTCGGGCGCGATGGTACGCTGGTAGACGAACTCCTCCGGCTCGTGCCAGGGATCTTCGAGCGCCTTGCCCTCGCTGGACGAGTGCAGCAGGTTGGCGTCGACCGAGAACGGCGCCTCGCCGCGCTTGTCCTTGGCGATCGGGATCTGGTGCTTCTCGGCGAAGTCGATGAGCTTCGTGCGGCTGGTGAGCTCCCATTCCCGCCAGGGCGCGATCACCTTGATGCCGGGCTCCAGCGCGTAATAGGAGAGCTCGAAGCGCACCTGGTCGTTGCCCTTGCCGGTGGCGCCGTGGGCCACCGCGTCGGCGCCGACGGCCCGCGCGATCTCGATCTGGCGCTTGGCGATCAGCGGCCGGGCGATCGAGGTGCCGAGCAGGTAGTGTCCCTCATAGAGCGCGTTCGCCCGGAACATCGGGAAGACGTAGTCGCGGACGAACTCCTCGCGCAGATCTTCGACGAAGATCTCCCGGATGCCGAACATCTCGGCCTTCTTGCGCGCCGGCTCCAGCTCCTCGCCCTGGCCGAGATCGGCGGTGAAGGTCACCACTTCGCAGGAATAGGTCTCCTGCAGCCATTTCAGGATGACGGAGGTGTCGAGCCCGCCGGAATAGGCGAGCACGACCTTCTTGATGTCGCGGGTCATGGAAGGGCCCCTGGTCGGAAAATCGGGCGGAGTATAGGGGGCGGCGTCGGCATCGCAAGGCCCTCACCCGCCTCGCTGTCGCTCGGCACTCTCTCCCACAAGGCGGGAGAGGGTGGGACCGAAGCCCCTCTCCCGCGCTTCGCGGGAGAGAGGGGCCCGCGCGCCGCGAGGCGCGTGGGAGGGTGAGGGATCTCAGGCGCTTGCCGCTTCGGCCAGGCGTTCGCTCGCGCGCTTGCGGATGCTGGCGGATTTGAGCTGGCCGCAGGCCGCCATGATGTCCTCGCCGCGCGGGGTGCGCACGGGGGAGGCGTAGCCGGCGTCGAACACGATCTGGCTGAACCGGGCGATCGCCGCGTCGGTCGAGCGCTCGAACGGCGCGCCGGGCCAGGGGTTGAACGGGATCAGGTTCACCTTCGCCGGCACGCCTTCCAGAAGCTTCACCAGCGCGCGCGCCTCGGCCGGCGAATCGTTCACGTCCTTCAGCATCACGTATTCGAACGTGATGCGCCGCGCGTTGCTGAGGCCGGGATAGGTCCGGCAGGCCTCCATCAGCTCGGCGATCGGGTACTTGCGGTTGATCGGCACGAGCTGGTCCCGGAGCTCGTCCGTGACCGCGTGGAGCGAGATGGCGAGGTTGACGCCGAGCTCCGCGCCGCAGCGCCGGATCATCGGCACCACCCCGGCGGTGGAGAGGGTGATGCGGCGCTTGGAGATCGAGATCCCCTCGCCGTCCATGACGATCTTCAGCGCCTTGGCGACGTTGTCGAAATTGTAGAGCGGCTCGCCCATCCCCATCATGACGATGTTGGAAAGGAGCCGCCCGTCCGGCGGGGACGGCCATTCGCCGAGCGCGTCGCGCGCCAGCATCACCTGGCCGACGATCTCGGCGGCGGAGAGGTTGCGTACCAGCTTCTGCGTGCCGGTATGGCAGAACCTGCAGGTGAGGGTGCAGCCGACCTGGGAGGAGACGCAGAGCGTGCCGCGATCCTCCTCCGGGATATGCACGCTCTCGACCTCCTGCCCGTCCGGCAGGCGGACCAGCCATTTCCGGGTGCCGTCGGCCGACTGCAGCGCGCGGGCGACCGCGGGCCGCGCCACCACGTAATGCTCGGTGAGCCGGGCACGAAACTCCTTGGACAGGGTCGTCATCTCCGCGAAGTCGGAGACGCCGCGGTGATAGATCCAGTGCCAGAGCTGGCGGGCGCGGAACGCCGGCTGGCCGAGCGTGGCAAGCTCGGCCGCGAGCTCCGCCCGGTCGAGCCCGACCAGGTTCGTCCGGCCGTCGGCCTCTCCCGCAAGCGGGAGAGGGGACGCAGCCGTTGCGTCCGGGCTCCCTGGCCCCCTCTCCCGCAGGGCGGGAGAGGGCTGGGGTGAGGGTGATTCGGTCACGCGATCCATCAGGATCTCAGCGCGGGCAGGCTTCGGCGATGGCGTTGTAGGCCTTGGTGAAGCCGCTCAGCGAATAGGTGTCGGTCGTCTTGGTGCCGCGGCTGGACACCCCGCGCACCACCATCCGGTTGCCGCTCTTCATCGCGGCGACCAGGGCCTGGTCGGTGGCGGTATCGGCGGCCCAGGCGCTGTCCTGATGCGTGAACAGCGCGAAGTCGGTCTGGTCGATCGCCACGGTCACGTCGCTGCCGTCCTTGTAGGTATAGCCCGCCACGATGCTCACCACGTCGAAGCTGCCGTCCTTCGGCCGATGCGTCACCAGGACATAGGTCCGGCCGCGCTGGGTGTAGTCGCCCTCTTCCTTGGTCGGCCGGCTGGTGATGTAGCAGCCGCTGTTGCCGCCGTCGTCGAAGGTCACGGCCTGCCAGTCGTTGAACGTGCCGATCGCCTTCGGATCGGCGCCCGCCGCCGGCGAGACGCCGAGCGGAGCGGCTGCAAGGACCGCGGCGACCATGCCGGGAAGAATGCGCGGAAGTCTCATATAGGTCGGTCTTTCCTTGTTTCGAGCAGGAGCTGCCGGGCCCGCTCCCTTTTCCCCTGCGCGGCCGAGGGAGCCAGAGCCGGTTTATGGAACCGGCTCGCGCGATGCAAGGGTCTTCGCCCCGGCGCCGCTTCTGCCGGCCCCCCGGGCCTCCGCGGCGCGCCTGCGGCGCTCGGCGCGGATCACCGGCCCGCCCTGGACATGCGGCGCGATCGGCAGGGCCGGGCCGCCGGGCCGGACCGGCCGCTCGGCGAAGCGTCCCATGGAGAGCATGCGGTCATACATCACGAGGGCCCCCGCGACGGCCAGATTCACGCAGAATTTGGTCGGAATTTTGACCAGGAAGTCGCAGCGCGCCGCAAGCTCGGGCGACAGGCTGCCCCGTTCCGGCCCGAACACATAGGCCGCGCGGGCGGGATGCCGGAAGCTCGGCATGTCCACCGCCTCGGGCAGCAGCTCGATGCCGACCAGCCGGCAGCCGACCGGCAGCGCCAGGGAGCCGACATCCGGATAGACGCTGAGCGGCAGGTTCTCCGCGGCGAGCGAGGTGTCGGCGCGCGCCACGGCCCGCGCCTCGAAGGCGGCGCCGATGGTGAAGGCGAAGCTCCCCCCGAAGGCATGCGCGGTCCTGAGCAGCGCGCCCAGATTCATGGGCTTGCTGATCCGCTCCGCCCCGATGCCGAAATAGCCCTTCATTCCTCGTCCCTTGCCGGGCGGCTAACCTTGCATGCGCCGGGAGGCCGAGGCAAGGTGACCCGCCTCACCGACCCGCCGTTCCGCACCATGCCGCACGATCCCGCCGCCCATAGCGTCGCCACCCCCGCAGCCGACCGGTCGACGAACCCGCTGGTCGTCGAGGTCACGCGCGGCGGCATGGTGGAGAGCCGGCATCGCGCGGCCGTGGCGGTGGTCGATCCGGACGGGGCGGTGGTGCGCGGCTGGGGCGACATCGACCGCCCGGTCTATGGCCGCTCGGCGATCAAGCCGCTCCAGGCCCTGCCGCTCCTCGAGACCGGCGCGGCCGACCGCTTCGCCCTGTCGGCGGCGGAGATCGCGCTCGCCTGCGCCTCGCACAGCTGCGAGCCGCGCCATGTGGCGGCGGTCGGCGCCTGGCTCGCGCGGATCGGCCTCTCGGCCGACGATCTCGAATGCGGCAGCCACCTGCCGAGCGAGGACCAGGCGATGAAGGCGGTGGTGCGCAGCGGCGTCCCGCTCACCGGGCTCTACAACAACTGCTCCGGCAAGCATGCCGGATTCCTGACGACGGCGCGCCATCTGGGCGAGCCGACGCGCGGCTACATCCGCTTCGAGCATCCGGTGCAGCAGCGCATCCTCGGCACGCTGGAGCAGGTCTGCGGCCTCGATCTCGGGGACGCGCCGCGCGGCATCGACGGCTGCGGCATTCCGGTGATCGGCATTCCGCTCGGCAATCTCGCGCTCGGCATGGCGCGGCTGGCCGATCCGGACGGGCTGCCGCCGGCGCGCGCGGCCGCGGCGCGGCGCATCCTGGCGGCGATGTGCGCGGAGCCCTTCATGGTCGCCGGGACCGGACGGTTCTGCACCGTGCTGATGGAGGCGCTGGGACCGAAGGCCGCCGTGAAGACCGGGGCCGAAGGGGTCTATTGCGCGGCCCTGCCGGAGCTCGGCCTCGGCGTCGCGCTCAAGGTGGACGACGGCGCGGGCCGCGCGGCCGAGGTGGCGATGGGGGCGGTCCTGGTGCATCTCGGGGTGATCGGCGAGGCGGAGCGCGGGGCGATCGCCGACAAGCTGCAGCCGCCGGTCCTCAACCGCGCCGGGCTCGAGACGGGGCGGATCCGGCCCGCCGCAGACAGCCCGTTCTAGCCGTCGCGCCCGCCCGAACCTGCAAGGAGAGATCGCCCGATGCGCGCCGTGCTGTGCAAGGACTTCGGCAGCCATGAGGACCTGGTGGTGGCGGAGGTGCCGCCGCCCGCCGATCCCGGGCCGGGGCAGGTGAAGATCGCCGTCGGCGCGGCGGGGCTCAATTTCGCCGATCTGCTGATGATCGGCGGCAGCTATCAGGAGAAGCCGGCTTTGCCGTTCAGCCCCGGGCTCGAGGCCGCCGGCACCGTGCTCGCCTGCGGTCCCGGCGTGACGCGCGTCGCGCCCGGCGACCGCGTGCTGGCGCTGCTCCATCACGGCGCCTTCGCCGAGCAGGCGCTGGCGCGCGAGGCCGACGTCCACAGGCTGCCGCCCGATATGGACGAGGTGACGGCGGCGGGCTTCGCCATCGCCTACGGCACCGCCCATGGCGCGCTCAGATGGCGGGCGGATCTGAAGCCCGGCGAGACCGTGCTCGTCCACGGCGCGGGCGGCGGCGTCGGGCTGGCCGCGGTCGAGGTGGCGAAGGCGATGGGCGCCACGGTGATCGCGACCGCCGGGGACGCCGGCAAGCTCGCCATCGCCGAGGCTCACGGCGCCGACCACCTGATCGACTACAGGGCCGAGGCGCTGCGCGGGCGGGTGAAGGAGATCTGCAAGGGCGGCGGCGTCGACGTGGTCTACGATCCGGTGGGCGGCGAGGTGTTCGACCAGTCGCTGCGCTGCGCGGCCTGGTCGGGACGGCTCGTCGTCATCGGCTTCGCCAGCGGCACCGTGCCGCAGATCCCGGCCAACTACCTGCTCGTGAAGAATCTCTCCGTGCTGGGCCTCTACTGGGGATCGTACCGCAAGCATCGGCCCGACATGCTGGCCGGGGCCTTCGCGGAGCTCTTCGCCTGGTACCAGGCGGGGCGGCTGCGGCCGCACGTGTCGCAGACGCTCGATCTCGCCGAGGCCGCCGCCGCGCTCGACCTGCTGAAGACGCGGCGGTCCACCGGCAAGGTCGTGCTGACGACAGGCGTCTGACGGCGGGCGGAGCCTTGACGGAGGCGGCGGAACCGCCCAATTCCACCGTCGCATCGCGCCGGCGGGCGCCTGAATTTGCCCTCGCCGGGGTCTTTGGCCCGGTTCATAGTTGGCCGGACCCATCGCTCCTTGGAAAGGCAGCAGCGCCGGAGGTCGTATCCCGCCGATGTTCTCCGAAAACGATCGCCTGTTCTTCCGCCAGTGGCTGCGCAACCCGCTGCGGATCGGCGCCCTGGCGCCCAGCAGCCGCGAGCTCGCCGAGGCCATGGCGCGGCTGGTGCCGATGCCCCTCGCCGGGCCGGTGATCGAGCTCGGCGGCGGCACGGGGCCGGTCACGGCGGCGCTGCTCGAATCGGGCGTGCCGCCGGACCAGCTCTACGTCGTCGAACGCGACCCGGCCCTGCACCATCACCTGACGCGGCGCTTCCCGGCGGCCAAGGTGATCCGCGGCGACGCGGCCGAGCTCACGCGCATCCTGCGGCCGCTCGGCGTCCATGACGCGGGCGCCATCGTCTCCGGCCTGCCCATGCTGTCGATCAAGCGCTCCGTGCAGCGCGCGATCATCGACGAAGGCTTCGCGCTGCTCGCCCCCGGCGCGCCGTTCATCCAGTTCACCTACGGTCTGTTCTCGCCGATTCCGCGCCGCGCCTTCGGCGTGGTCGGGCGGGTGGAGGAGGCGGTGCTCGGCAATCTGCCCCCGGCGCGGATCTGGGTCTATCGGCGGCCGGCCGATGGGCACCGCCGCGATCGCGAGGGCCGGCGTGCCGCCGATCGCGGCTCCTCCGAGCCCGGCCGCGCGGCCCATCCCGGCTGACCGGACGGGCGTCAGACCGGGCGATCCTCCGGCAGGAAATAGAGCAGGTCGAGCGGCGGCGGCGCGATCGGCGTCGCCGACAGCAGGCAATGCACCTGGCCGCGGTGATGGGTCTGGTGGTTGAAGAAATGGGCGAGCGCCCAGCGCAGCGGCGTCTGCCGCTGCTCCCCCGCCATGTTGCGGTAGTCGAGATTCCCGTCCAGCATCTCCGGCCGCAGCGCCTCGGCATAGGCCCGGATCCGGGCGTCCTCCGCCGCGCGGGCGGATTTCAGCGCCGGGAGATCGGGGCAGAGCTCCTGGTCCAGCGCGGCGACGCCATGATCCACGCCCAGGAACCGGCCCATCCAGATCCGGTCCGCGGCCAGCAGATGGTTGAGCGTGCGGTGGATCGACCCGAAGAAGGACGGGCGCTCGGCGAAATAGGCGTCGGCCGGCAGCGAATCGCAGGCCGCGTAGAGCCTGCGATTCGCCCATTCGTTGTAGCGCGCGAGGCGCCGGAAATACGCGCAGTCCATCTCCGTCCCTGAAGCCGCCGCCCGGGTCCCGGGCTGCCCAGCCTGATCGAACATGGCGGGCCCGATCAAGGCCGCCAGAACGGCTTGCTGACCTCGTCCTCGACCTGGCCGCGGCTCACGCCGATGTCGCGCAGCAGCCGATCGTCCAGCGACTGGAGCGCCCGCCGGTCGCGGTCGCGCTGCAGCCAGGTGAGCGGGGTCTCCAGGATCAGCGCGAACGCTGCGCCGATCAGGGACAGGACGTTGATCTGGCCGCCGGTCCGGAGCGGCGCAGACGAGGTATGGCCGTAACTCCTAGACATCGCTGTTCTCCTGTCGTTCTGTTAGCTCCATTCGCCTTGTAGGAGGTTGGCGGCGATGAGCTGATGCAGGCAAAATGCGGCGTTTCTGGCTTGGCCACAAACGATCAATTCTCGTATGATGGGTTAGCTGAACTCACGCGAACGAGGGGATGTATGGCGAGCCGGGAAAGGCTCCCGCCGCTCACCGCCGTGCGGTATTTCGAGGCCGCGGCGCGGCATCTGAGCTTCACCAGGGCCGCCGATGAGCTGCATGTGACGCAGGCCGCCATCAGCCATCAGGTGAAATCGCTGGAAGGCTGGCTCGGCCTGCCGCTGTTCCGGC
>DAIMFL010000005.1:18104-20456 GCA_036724615.1 Alphaproteobacteria bacterium
AAGACAGCGTTCCAGCCGGACAAGCTGAACTACCTGATGCTCATGATGGTCGATCCGGACGTGCATTTTCATGTCCTGCCCAGATATGAGCAACCCCGCCGGTTCAACGGGCACGATTTCAGCGACGGCTTCTGGCCGAAGCCGGTCGACCTGACGCAACCCGCGATGAGCGATGCGGCAATGCTGGCGGAGATCCGTGAACATCTGCGGCGGCATTGGCCGCGGCGCGGCAGCTGAGCTTCACCAGTGCGGCGCAGGAGCTGAACGGCACGCACAGCGCCATCAGCCACCAGATCAAGGCGCTGGAGGAATGGCTGGGCGTGCCGCTGTTCCGGCGGCTCAACCGCGCGCTCGCCCTGACCGAGGCCGGGCAGGCCTATCTCGGCCCGGTGCGCGACGCCTTCGAGCATCTGGCGGACGGCACCCGCGCGGTGCGGGCCCGCGACCAGACCGGGGCGCTCACGGTCAGCACCATGCCCTCTTTCGCCGCCAAGTGGCTGGTGCCGCGGCTCAGGAGCTTCCGCGAGGCCTATCCCGAGATCGACGTCCGGCTCTCGGCGACGGAGAAGCTCGTCGACCTCGCCCGCGACACGGACGTGGACTGCGCGATCCGCTACGGCCGCGGGCCGACCTGGCCGGGCTGCGATTCCGAGCTGCTGATCGACGAGGATTTCTCGCCCGTCTGCAGCCCCAAGCTGCTCGAAGGGCCGATCCCGTTGCGGACGCCGCAGGATCTCGCCGAGCACACGCTGCTGCAGGATTACGACTGGCGGGTGGATCTGTGGGACCGCTGGATGATGGCGGCCGGGGTGACGTTCGCCGTTCGCCGCCCGGCCCTGTCCTTCAATTCCTCGAACCTGATGATCCAGGCGGCGATCGACGGGCTGGGCGTCGCGCTGACCCAGGGCGTCCTGTCGGGCGACGACCTCGCCGCCGGGCGGCTGGTCCGCCCGTTCGAGCTCACCGTGACCACCGACTCGGCCTATTTCTTCGTGACCGCCAGGGGCGCCGCATCGCGGCCGAAGGTCGCCGCCTTCCGCGGCTGGCTATTCGCGGAGACCGCGGCCTACAAGGTCCAGCAGGCGGATTGGAAGAAGCACGGCGCGGCCGGTGCGGCGAGATGAAGGGTCGGAGCATGTTAATGGCGCTTCCTGTTAATAACGGCACGCGTTATTATCGCGAACGTGATCCGGTCCTTTGGCGATCGAGAAACGGAGAGATTTTGGCGGGGTGAGTGGGTCCGCCGCTTCTCGGCGTTTGAGAAGCCCGCCATGCGCAAGCTTCGGCTTCTCAACAACGCCGCCTCGCTCGATGACTTGCGAGTTCCTCCTGGGAATCGCCTCGAATCGTTAAGGGGCGACCGAGCCGGCCAGTGGAGCATACGGATCAACGGTCAATGGCGACTCTGCTTCACCTGGCACGCCGGTGAAGCGCGTGACGTCGAGATTGTTGACTACCATTGAGCATTGCAGGAGCTTGGTCATGGCAGCTGTCCGCAAGTCGGCGCATAACCCCCATCCCGGCGAGATCCTGCGCGAGGAGTTCCTGAAGCCGCTGGAGCTCAGCCAGTACGCCCTCGCCAAGGCGATTGCCGTGCCGCCGCCGCGGATCAACGGGATCGTTCATGGGAAGCGCGGCATCAGCGCCGACACGGCGCTGCGGCTCGCCCGCTATTTCGGGACTTCCGAACGGCTCTGGCTGGGTCTCCAGGCCGACTACGAGCTGATGGAGGCGCGCCGTGCGGCCGGCCGCCGGATCGAACGCGAAGTGACGCCGCGCGCCGCCTGATCTCTCAGTCGAGACGGGCGCGCTCGTGCGCCAATAGCCAGCGCTTGCGCTCGATCCCGCCGCCATAGCCGGTGAGGCTACCGTCGGAGCCGATCACTCGGTGACAGGGCACGACGATGCTGACCGGATTGGCGCCGTTCGCGTGGCCCACGGCACGCACCGCCGCGGGACGCCCGATCTGTCGAGCCAGCCCGGCATAGGAAACGGTTTCGCCGCAGGGAATCCGCCGCAACGCTTGCCAGACCGCGCGCTGGAACGGTGTCCCGCAGTCCGCTATGTCCAGCCCGTCGATCGCGGCGAGGTCGCCGCGAAAATAGGCGGCGAGCGCGGCGTTCCCGGTGGCGCCCGCGGCAGGGGTGAGCACGTACCCGCCCGCGCGGTTCTGCAGCCGCAGCGAGGCGCGCAGCCGGTCTTCCTGGTCGCTCCACTCGATCGCGCAGAGCCGGCCGGCCGCGTCGGCGACGATCAGAAGCTCGCCGAGCGGCGTGCCCAGGCGATCGATGAGGAGCCGGCGCGGCTCAGTCATCGGGTGCGCGCCTGACGGACGACGTTGCCGCCGCATCG
>DAIMFL010000005.1:20479-27883 GCA_036724615.1 Alphaproteobacteria bacterium
TGCCGCCCTACGGGCCGCCCATTGATCCTGCGCGGCTTTGGCCCGCCAGGGCCGCCACGGCTCCGCCCGTCCGGCGAGTTCGGCCGGGCTCGGCCGCGTGCCGTTCGTTGCCGCGCCGCGCAGCAGCCCGATGTCGCTCGCCGGAAAGGCGTCGGGCTCGCGCACCGCGCGCAAGGCGATGTACTGCGCCGTCCATTCGCCGACGCCCCTGACGGCGCGCAGCCGTGCCACCGTCTCCTCGACGCTCGCCCGCGGCTGGAACAGCGTCGGATCGGCCAGCGCCGCCTCGGCGATCGCCTTCAACGCCGCCTTGCGCGCACCCGGCATGCCGAGCGGCGCCAGATCGGCGGCGGCGACCTGCGCCGCCGTCGGGAAGGCACGGCCGAGGGCCGAGTGCATGCGCCCGGCGTCGGGCAGCGCCGTGCCGCAGAGCCGCACCAGCTGGCCGGCGAGCCGGCGCGCCGCCGCGATCGTCACCTGCTGGCCGAGCACGGCGCGGACCGCGAGCTCGAAGCCGTCCCAGCCGCCCGGCGCGCGCAGCCCCGGCCGCGCCGCGACCATCGGCGCCAGAAACGGATCGCGGGCCAGGTGCGCGCCGATCGCCGCGATGTCGGCGTCGAGATCGAAGACCCGCCGGATCCGCACGGTGACGGCGGCGAGCCCGAACGGCCCGAGGAGGCGGATCGTCGCGTGAAGGCATTCCTCGCCGGCATGGTGGGCGATCTCGACGGCGCCGGTCCGCCCGTCCTCCCGGACCGTTCGGCGATAGACCTCGCCCTCCACATGCTCCACCCCTTCCACCGCGCGCTCGCGCAGGAAGGACAGCATGGCCGGCCAGTCATAGGGCGGGCGATAGGCGAGGCGCAGGACGGCGCCGTCGGGGCTCGCATCGACAGGCTCCATGGGATCGATCCTGCCAGGCCGCGCCGCGCCGCGCTCGCGCTTTCCGGACATGGTCAGGCGCGCTTCGGCTTCGGCCGGCGCAGCACGACCAGGTTTCCGGCCAGCACCAGCGCGACGCCGATCGCCGCCGGCGCCGTCCAGCGATAGCCCTCGACGGCCGTGGAGAGGCCGAGCGCGACCAGCGGAAACAGCACCGAGCTGTAGGCGGCGCGATCGGCGCCGATCCGCTGCAGCAGGGTGAGATAGGCGCCGAAGCCGAAGACGGAAGCGAACAGCGCCAGGTAGACGAGCGACAGGCCGTAGGTCCAGGACCCGTCGAAGGTCACCGGCACGCCGCGCGCGAGGGCGAAGGCGAGGGTGAAGACCGCGCCGTAGCCCATGCCGAGCGTGTTCGATTCGACGACGGGGATCGCCTGCGCCTTGTGCCGCACCGAGACCATGTTGCCGAGCGAGGCCAGATAGGTGGCGACGATCGACAGGCCGAGGCCGACCAGCGCCGCGTGCGACAGCTCGACGCCGGCGATCTCCGGCCAGTAGACGAGCCCGAGCCCCACGATGCCGGCGGCCGCAGCGACGGCGACGCGCCGGTCGATGGCGTGGCCGAACAGCAGCGCGCCGTTCGCGATGTTCATCACGGTGATGGTCGAGAAGGCGACGGCCATCAGCCCGCTGGTGACGTAGCCGGCCGCCAGGTAGAACAGCAGGTAGTTGAGAGAGAACAGGGTCAGCCCCTGCGCCGCGAAGAACAGATGGTCGCGCGCGCCGAAGCGCAGGCTGCGCCGCGTCGCCAGGCAGAAGGCGAGCAGGAAGCCGGCCGAGAGCAGGAAGCGATAGGCGATCGACAGCTCGGGCGCGACCACGCCCAGCTGATACCTGATGCCGAGCCAGGACGATCCCCAGATCGCCACGACGATCGCATAGAGCAGGGTGACGGGCATGCGGGCGAGGTCCGGTCCAAAGTCCCGGACCTTAGGGCCTCGGCCCGCCTGTCGCCATCCGATGCTTGCGCATGGGTGGGATGCGCGACTCGAGGAGTGAACCACAGAGGCACGGAGACATAGATAACGGCAAGAAAGATTTCATGCCTGGGCTTGACACGGCGGCTGCGGCAGGATTGGGCAGCGGCAGTGCTGCAGGAGTGAGGCGTCGAACGATGATTCTCTATCGCCCGGTCGGCCGCAAGGAGCTGGCCCTCATCCGCGAGAGCGGTTGGCGTTCATTTCCGCCGCGTCTTCCGGAGCAGCCGATCTTCTACCCCGTGCTGAATTTCGGCTATGCCGAGCAGATCGCGCGCGACTGGAACTCCACGAGCGCCGATTCCGATCATATCGGCTTCGTCACCGAGTTCGAGGTGGACGACACCTATATCGGACGCTTTGAAGTGAAGGTCGTTGGCACCGGCACGCACCAGGAGCTCTGGGTCCCGGCCGGACAGCTGGAGGCGTTCAACCGTCATATCCTGGGCCCGATCCGGCTCGTGGCGACCTATCGAGCCGGCGCTCGCGTCGATCGGGCGGATCGGGGCGACAGCTGACGCCGCGCCGGAGGGCCGAGGCGGTCTCGGCCTACCCCGGGTCATCATCCGATCCTGGCGCATGGTGGGATGCGTGAGGTCGAAAAAGGAAGAGAACCACAGAGGCACAGAGGCACAGAGAAGAAAAGATGCTGTCATGCGCGGGCGCAGACCCGCGCATCCATTCATCCGCTCGCGCGAGCCCATCCATGGATCGCCGGATCAAGTCCGGGCGATGACAACTTTCCAGGATGTTCTCTGTGTCTCTGTGCCTCTGTGGTGACCGTCCTACCGCCGCGCGTCGGCGGCGAGGCGGGCGGCGATCTCGGGCATCACCTCGGCCTCCACGTTCGCGAAGGCGACGCGCAGGAAATCCTCCTGCTCCGGCCCGAACATGGAGCCGGGGAGGCAGAGCATGTTCTCCTCGGCGGCGAGGCGCTGCGCCACCGCGGTCGCCGATCGGCCGCGGAACGGATGGCGCAGATAGGCGAAATACGCGCCGCAGCTCACCAGCTCGTAGCCGAGATCGTTGCGCTTCAGCGCCGCGATCAGCGCGGCGCGCCGCTCCCGCATCAGGTGCGTGTTAGCCCGACTCCAGTCGCCCGAATGCCGCAGCCAGAACAGCGCCGCCTCCTGACCGACATGCGGCGCGCAGATGGCGACCGTGTCCATCGCCTTCGCCACCTGCGCGACGAGCGCCGGGCCGGCCACCACCGCGCCGACCCGGTAGCCGGTGAGCGAGAACACCTTCGAGAAGCTGTAGAGATGGACCAGGTTGTCGCGCCAGCCGGCCTCGCGGAACAGGCCGTGCGGCGCGCCTTCGTCCGGCATGAAGTCGCGATAGGTCTCGTCGAGGATTAGCGCCAGGCCGTGCGCGCCGGCGAGCTCGGCGAAGGCGGCGATCGCCTCGGGCGGATAGACCGCGCCGGTCGGGTTGTTCGGCGTGACCAGCACGATGGCGCGGGTCTTCGGCCCGATCCGTGCCGCCGCGTCCGCCGGGTCGGGCACGCCGCCGCGCTCCGGCCGGAACGGCAGGTGGACGGCGCGGATGCCGGCCATGTCCAGCCACATCTGGTGATTGAAGTAATAGGGCAGCGGCAGCAGGATCTCGTCGCCCGGCGCGGCGAGGGCGAGCGTCGCCAGGCAGAAGGCCTGGTTGCAGCCGGCCGCGATCAGGACGTCTCCTGCGCCGACGTCGCCGCCATAGGCGGCGTTCATGTCGGCGGCGAGCGCGCCGCGCAGCGCGGCCGTTCCGGCGATCTCGGTGTAGCGCGCCAGGCGCGGCTCCGCGATCGCCTTGGCGAGATGGGCGGTGAGCTCGGCCGGCGGCGGATAGCCGGGCACGGCCTGCGCCACGTCGATCAGCGTCTTGTCGGCCGGAAAGCTGCGCCCGCGGATCCAGCCATGGGCCTCGGCGATCGGCGGCTCGGCCACGGCCGAGAGCAGCGGGTTCAGGGAGAGCTTCATGGGCGGGCAGATGTAGCGGAAGCGCCGCCGCCTGTCATCCGCTGCGCTTCCGCGTTCCTCGGCGGCGGTGCTAGCCTCGGCGGCGGCGCGACATCGGCGAGAGGCGGCGAAGATGGCGGCGGTCGAGCAGGCGGACAGGCGGGTCGCTTCGGGCATCTATCCCGGCGGGGCGGCTTGGGCGGACGGGCGCATCGTGCCGGTCGCCGAGGCGCGCATCCCGATCACCGACTGGGGCTTCACCCGGTCGGACGTCACCTATGACGTGGTCCATGTGTGGCAGGGACGCTTCTTCCGGCTCGACGACCACCTGGCCCGCTTCCGGGCGTCGATCGCGGGGCTGCGCATGACGATCCCCGAGAGCGCGGAGGAGATCGCGCGCATCCTGCACGACTGCGTGCGCGCGAGCGGGCTCCGGGACGCCTATGTGGCCATGATCTGCACCCGCGGCAGCCCGGCGCCGGGCGCGCCTCGGCACCCGGCTCATTGCGTGAACCGGTTCTGGGCCTTCGCCGTGCCCTGGGCCTGGGTGATCCCGCCCGAGGTGCAGGCGCGCGGCGCCCACCTGCTGATCGCGAAGACGCCGCGCATCCCGCCCGAATGCGTCGATCCGACGATCAAGAACTATCACTGGGGCGACCTGACCCGCGCCCTGTTCGAGGCCTCGGATGGCGGCGCGGACAACGCCGTGCTGCTCGATCTCGACGACTACGTGACCGAGGGGCCGGGCTTCAACGTCTTCGCCGTCATCGACGGCACCGTCGTCACGCCCGACTGCGGCGTGCTCGAAGGCATCACGCGCAGGTCGGTGCTCGAGCTCTGCGCCGAGCTCGGCATCCCGGCGCGCATCGGCCGCATCACGAAGCAGCAGCTTCTCGAGGCCGACGAGGTGTTCACCGCCACCACCGCCGGCGGGGTGATGCCGGTCTCGCGCGTCGACGGGCGCATCTACGGCAACGACCGCCCCGGCCCGATCTCGACGCGTCTCAAGGATCGCTACTGGCAGAAGCACGACGAAGGCTGGCACGCCACGCCGGTGGATTACGGGTGAGGCGATTCATTCCTTTCCCCCTCCCCTCGCGGGAGAGGGCAGGGGGAGGGGGTCTCTCAGGCGACAGGTGCTCGCCGATGACGTGCGGCGGAGATGATGCCAGAGCCTGCGCTCGGCAGCGGTGGCGTTCTCTCTCAGGCGCTTTACGACCGGATCGGTCATTGCCTGCGGCCACCCCTCCCCCTGCCCCCTCCCGCAAGGGGAGGGGGATTATCTCTGTGCCTCTGTGGTTCCCTTAAACCTTCAGCCGCGGAGCTCCGGCAGGTCCTTGTAGAGCTCCAGCGCCTCGGGGTTGGCCAGCGCCTCCTTGTTCTTCACCGCGCGGCCGTGGATCACGTCGCGCACGGCGAGCTCGGTGATCTTGCCGCTCTTGGTGCGCGGGATGTCGCCGACCGCGACGATCCTGGCCGGCACGTGGCGCGGCGTGGTGTTGGCGCGGATCCGGTCGCGGATGCGCTTCTGCAGGGCCTCGTCCAGCGCCACGCCGGGCTTCAGCTTGACGAACAGCACCACCCGCACGTCGCCGTCCCAGTCCTGGCCGACGACGATGCTCTCCAGGATCTCGGGCAGCTGTTCGACCTGGCGATAGATCTCCGCCGTGCCGATGCGCACGCCGCCGGGGTTGAGCACCGCGTCGGAGCGGCCGTAGATGATCATGCCGCCATGCCCGGTGAGCTCGACATAGTCGCCGTGGCACCACACGCCGGGGAAGCGCTCGAAATAGGCGGCGCGGTACTTGGCGCCGTCGGGGTCGTTCCAGAACCCGACCGGCATGGACGGGAAGGGGGCGGTGCAGACCAGCTCGCCCTTCTCGCCGGTGACCGGCCTGCCCTCGTCGTTCCACACTTCGACCTTCATGCCGAGGCCGCGCGCCTGGATCTCGCCGCGCCAGACCGGCCCGATCGGGTTCCCGAGCACGAAGCAGGAGATGATGTCCGTGCCGCCGGAGATGGAGGAGAGGCAGACGTCCGTCTTGACCGAGTCGTAGACGTAGTCGAACCCCTCGGCGACGAGCGGCGAGCCGGTGGAGGCGATGGTGCGCAGCGCCGACAGGTCGTGGGTCGCGATCGGCCGGACGCCCGCCTTGTTGCAGGCGTCGATGAACTTCGCCGAGGTGCCGAAGAAGCTGCAGCGCTCCGCCGCCGCGAAGTCGAACAGCGCGTTGCCGTCCGGGTGGAAGGGCGACCCGTCGTAGAGCAGCAGCGTGGCCTCCGAGGCGAGGGCCGAGATCAGCCAGTTCCACATCATCCAGCCGCAGGTGGTGAAGTAGAACACCCGGTCGCCCGGCTTGATGTCGCTCTGCAGCCGGTGCTCCTTCATGTGCTGGAGCAGCGTGCCGCCGGCGCCGTGCACGATGCATTTCGGCACGCCGGTCGTGCCGGAGGAGTACATGATGAACAGCGGGTGATCGAAGGGCAGCCGCGCGAAGTCGATGTCGCGCGCCGGGAACGAGGCGACGAAGTCGGCCAGCATCGCCGCCTTCGGCAGGCCGTCGAGCGGCGGAGTCTCCCGGGTATAGGGCAGCACCACGATGCGCTCGACCGAGGGCAGCTCGGGCAGGAACTCCGCGACCCGCGCCAGGGAATCGTGGGTCCTGCCGTTGTAGCGGTAGCCGTCGGCGGTGATCAGCACCTTGGGCGCGATCTGCCCGAAGCGGTCGACCACGCCGCGCGCGCCGAAATCGGGCGAGCAGGACGACCAGATCGCGCCGAGGCTGGCCGTCGCCAGGGTGGCGGCGATGGTCTCCGGCATGTTGGGCACGTAGCCGGCCACCCGGTCGCCCGGCCCCACCCCCGCGGCCTTCAGGGCCTGGGCGAGGCGCGAGACCAGGTCATGGAGCTCGCGCCAGGTCATGCGGCGGCGCACCTCGTCCTCGCCGCGGAAGACGATGGCCTCCCCGTCGTCGCGCCGGCGCAGCAGGTTCTCGGCGTAGTTGAGCCGGGCCTCGGGGAAGAAGCGGGCGCCCGGCATGCGGTCGCCGTCGGCGATGACCGTGCCGCCCTTCTCGCCGATGACGCCGCAGAAGTCCCAGACTTCGTCCCAGAACCCCGCCCGGTCCTCGACCGACCACTGCCAGATCGCCGGGTAGCCCTGCAGATCGACGCCGCGTCGCTGCCGCAGCCGATTCGCGAACTCGGTCAGGTTGGCGCTGGCGATGCGCGCCGGGCTCGGCGTCCACAACGGCTCGGTCACTTCGGTCGTCCTCTCTGGATCGTCCGGCGGCACCGGGACGGGCGCCGCCGGAAGCTGGGAAATCGATAGAAATTTGCCGGTATCTCGCGTGCCGTAACTGCCACAACCGTGCGGGCAATGCCAGAGGCAGGCTGCCGGCGCCTCACCCTTCGACAAGCTCAGGGTGAGGCTTTATGAGTTTACACCTCTCCTCATGCTGAGCCTGTCGAAGCATGAGGGGCGCCAGCAATCCATCGCCGGTTTCATGCCCCGCCTGCCTGGCCCAATCCGGGACATCGCC
>DAIMFL010000005.1:27893-38303 GCA_036724615.1 Alphaproteobacteria bacterium
CACCCTCCCACCGCTTCGCGGCGGGCCCCACCCTCTCCCGCGAAGGCGGGAGAGGGTGCCGAGCGTAGCGAGGCGGGTGAGGGCCGATCCGCATCCTCGACGCTCGCCGGTTTCATGCCCCGCCTGCCTGGCCCTTTCCGGGACATCGCCGAACGCGCCGCGTCGCGGATGACGGCGCATGCCGCCGCGATCCCGGATCCGGTGGCGGCCGCCCTGTGGATGGTGGGCTCCGGCGTGTTCTTCACCGGGCTGTCCGGCGCGATCCGGCATCTCGGCCAGGAGATGCACCCGTTCGAGGTGGCGTTCTTCCGCAACCTGTTCGGGCTCGCCTTCATGCTGCCCTGGCTGGCGCATGCGGGGCTCGCCGGCCTCAAGACCGGGCGGCTGCGCCTCTACATCACGCGCTGCCTGCTCGGCCTCGCCTCCATGCTGTGCTGGTTCACCGCGCTGGCGCTGCTGCCGCTCGCCCAGGCGGTCGCGCTCTCCTTCACCGCGCCGCTCTTCGCCACCGTCCTGGCGGCGGTGGTCCTGAAGGAGACCGTGCGGGCGCGGCGCTGGACGGCGACGACGCTGGGCTTCGTGGGCGTGCTGGTGATCCTGTGGCCGCAGCTCGACCTGCCGGGCGGCGGCGGCTTCGCCAGCGGCGCCGTCCTCGCCATCCTGTCCACCCTCCTCTCGGTCGTCGTCGCGCTGATCGTGAAGCGCCTGTCGGCGACCGAGCCGGCGAACGCCATCGTCACCTACATGGTGCTGCTCATGACGCCCATGTCCCTGGTGCCGGCGCTGTTCGTCTGGACCTGGCCGCCGGTCGAGACCTGGCTCTGGCTGGTGGCGATGGGGGCGCTGGGCAGCCTCGGCCATATCTGCTACGTGCGCGCCTTCGCCCTGGCCGACGCCTCGGCGGTGATGCCCTACGACTACACGCGGCTGCTCTTCGCCGCGGTGCTCGGCTGGATCCTGTTCAGCGAGGTGCCGACCGGCTACACCTGGGCGGGCGCCGTGATCATCATCGGTTCGGCGGTCTACATCGCCCGGCGCGAGGCGCAGCTCCGGCAGACGGCGGCGACCCATGCGGCCATGGCGAGCCCGCCGACCAAGCACGGCGCGCCGATCGCCGGCCCCGATCCCGACCGTCCGGATCCCGCCGCGAAGGATCCCTCTTGAGTCCGCTGCGCTCGCCGTCAGGCCGACGGGCGTAGCGTCTCCGGCGCGTCCTGCTCCGCCGCGAGCCGCTCGATCGCGGCCCGGGCCTTCGCCCGGTGCTCGTCGGTGACGTGGGGGGCGATGCTGCGGATCGCGGCATAGAGCACGGTCGCGTCGTCGGTGAAGCCGAGCAGGGCGACGAAATCCGGCAGCATGTCGGCCGGCAGCACGAAATAGGCGAGGGCGCCCATCAGCACCGCCTTGGCTTTCAGCGGCGTGCGCGGGTCGCGGGCGCAGTAATACCCGGCCAGCGCCTCGGGCAGGAACGGCACGCTGCGCCCGTAGCGCCGGACCTTCGTCCAGAATCCCCGCGCCACCCGCGCCTCGTCGCGCCGGTACTTCGCCGGGTCGTAGGGGGCGAGCTCGCTGCCGGTCATGACCGGCATATGGTCCGGCGCCGGCGCCGGCGCAATGGCGGGTCGCCCACGGAGGGGCGATCTGCTATGGAGTCGGGCCTTTCGCGGCGGCACGGCCGCGGGCGCATCCATCGGACGGGGAGGGGAGATGAAGCTTCAGGGTCAGGCCGCGCTGGTGACCGGCGGCGGATCGGGGATCGGCGCCGACGTGGCGCGGGCCTTGGCGCAGGCCGGCGCCCGGGTCGCGGTGCTCGACGTGAACCGGGAGGGCGCCGAGGCGGTCGCAAGGGAGATCGGCGGGCTGGCCGTCGACTGCGACGTGTCGAGCGGGCCAAGCGCGGAAGCCGCCGTCGCCAGGGCGCGCGCGGCGCACGGCCCGGCGCGCGTGCTGGTCAACGTCGCCGGCATCCTGATTCCCGGGCGCATCGTCGGCAAGGACGGTCCGCTGCCGCTCGAGAAGTTCTCGAAGGTGATCGAGGTCAATCTCATCGGCACCTTCAACATGATGCGGCTCGCCGCCGCCGACATGAACGGGCTCGACCCGCTCGAGGACGGCGAGCGCGGCGTCATCGTCTCGACCTCCTCGGTCGCGGCGTACGAGGGGCAGATCGGCCAGGCCGCCTATGCCGCCTCCAAGGCCGGCATCGTCGGGCTGACGCTGCCGGCGGCGCGCGACCTCGCGCGCTCCGGCATCCGTGTCAACGCCGTCGCGCCCGGCCTCATCGCCACGCCGATGATGCTCACCCTGCCGCCCGACATCCAGAAGAGCCTCGGCGAGTCCGTGCCGTTCCCCTCGCGCCTCGGCCATGCCCACGAGGTCTCGCGCCTCGTGCTCCACATCATCGACAACGTGCTGATCAACGGCGAGGTGATCCGCCTCGACGGCGCGCTCCGCCTGGCGCCGAAGTAAGGCCCTCACCCTCCCCATCGCTCACGCGATGGGTCCCCTCCCTCTCCCGCTGCGCGGGCGAGGGCATGAGAGAGGCGCCGTCAAACCCTCTCCCACAAATGTGGGAGAGGGTGCCGAGCGTCAGCGAGGCGGGTGAGGGCCTTCAGCTCACCTCGGCGGCCACGGCATCGATCGCGGCGAGCGTCAGCAGGAAGCGGTCGAGATTGGTGAAATCCGGCCAGGTGGAGAGCTTGACGATCACCAGGTTGCGCGTGGGATCGACATAGATCACCTGGCCGAACACGCCGCGCGCCATGATCACGCCGCGCTTCGGATCGCGCACCCACCACTGCCGCGTATAGGCGCCACCGGGCAGGGCCTGCGTGTAGTCCGCGCCGAAGGCTGAGACGTCGCCCTGGTACCGGCAGGCCTCGACCCAGGCCGCCGGTACGACCTGCCGACCTTCGCGCTTGCCGCCGTTGCAGTAGAGCAGGCCGAAGCGGGCGTAGTCGCGCAAGGACGCGTTGAAGCCGCCGTCGGCCAGACCCGTCCCGGCGCGGTCGACCGTGAAGCAGGCGTCCTGCTCGGCGCCCATCGGCTGCCACACCAGCTCGCTCACCAGGTCGCAGAGATGGGTGTCCGTGGCGCGCTCGCAGGCCCAGCCGATCATGTCGGTCTCGATCGAGCGGTACTGGAACGCGCCGCCGTGATCGCGCTCCTTGGGCAGCGTCAGCGCGAGATCGTAGACCGAGGTGAACTTGCCGGGCCGCGCCGGCTTCCAGCCGGCGGCGAAATCGATCTGCGAGACGTCGGATTCGGGGTCGGTGTAATCCTCGTTGAACCGCACGCCGCTGCGCATGTCGAGCACGTCGGCGAGCGTCGCGTCGGCATAGCCGCAGGCGGCGAGCTCCGGAACATAGGTCGGGAGCGGCGCCTGCGGGTCGATGCGGCCCTGATGGATCAGGATGCCGGCGACCGTCCCCACGACCGACTTCGCCACCGATTGCGACAGATGCAGCGACCGGCGGCCGAAATGCCCCATGTAGCGCTCGTAGAGGATCGCATCGCGCCGAAGCACGATGAAACCGTCGGTGAAGGTCTCGTCGAGGAAGCCGCCGAGCGTGCGCTTGCGGCCATCCGGCCCGGTGAAGCCGAGCCCGGTCAGATCGTGATCCTCGCAGGGCAGCGCGCTCGGCGCGCCTTCGCCCCGCGGCACGGCCCGGGTGGGCAGCACCTGCCGGACGTTGCTGAACGCCCAGCGGTTATGCGGCGGCCGGTCCCAGTTCTCGTGGGTGATGCGCGCCTCGGGCCGCGGCGGAAAGCCCTGCATCACCGCCGCTGCCTCGATCTGCTCCGTGCTCATCGGATTCTCCCCTGTTCCGCGGCGCGCATCATGGCCGGACGCCGCTGCCACCGCAATGCTTGGCCCCGGGGCTTGGACCAGGCGCATCGCCCGGCTAAGCTGGACCCATCATGGCTGTCGCCCCATTCGGGGAGCGGCGGTTCACCACCGCCCCCACCATCGAAGAGATCGAGGCCCTCGCTGCCGAGGCCTTCGCCACGATCCCGCAGGACCTGCGGCGTCACGTGAAGAACGTGGTGATCCGTATCGAGGATTTTCCCGATGCGGAGACGGAGGACGAGATGGAACTCGACACGCCCTTCGACCTCCTCGGCCTCTACCGCGGCGTCGCGCTGCCGCATCAGGGCGCGGGCGACCTGCGCCACGACGTCGACATGATCTTTCTCTATCGCCGCGCGCTGCTCGACTACTGGTGCGAGAGCGGCGAGGACCTCTCCGACCTGGTGCGCCATGTTCTGATCCACGAGATCGGCCATCACTTCGGCTTCTCCGACGAGGACATGGAGGCGCTGGAGGCGCTGGCCGACGCCGAGGCCGCCCGGCGGCTGCAGGCGTGACGGCGCCAGGCAAGGGCGCCCTCCAGCTTCGCAAGCGCGATCAAGCCCTCCTGCCCTAGCTTCGGTGCGTCCCGAGGTCACCGCCATGAACAAGCGCCGCACCACGCTCGATTACAGCCGCCGGATCGAACGGGTGGTGGATCACATCGCCGCCCATCTCGACGAGCCGCTGGAGCTCGAGACGCTGGCCGCCGTCGCCTGCTTCTCGCCCTATCACTTCCATCGCATCTATCGCGGGCTGATGCGCGAGACCGTCGCCGACACGCTGCGCCGGCTGCGACTGCACCGGGCGGCGGGCGATCTCACGCGCAGCGAGCGATCGATCGAGGAGATAGCGGCGCGCGCGGGCTACGGCAGCGTCGCCGCCTTCACCCGCGCCTTCGGCGCGGATTACGGCACGCCGCCGGCCGCCTATCGGCGGCGCTTCAGGGCGCGGGCCGCCGTTCCGCCGGTCGACTCGGGCTCGTCAACCGAAGCCGAGGAGGATGCCATGTACGACGTCGCATACCGCACGACCGAGCCGCTGCGCCTGGCCGCCCTGCGCCATCGCGGCCCCTATATGGAGATCGGCTCCGCCTTCGAGCGCCTGTTCGCCTGGGCGGGCGGGCGCGGCCTGCTCACGCCGGGAACGCGCTGCATCGGCGTCTATTACGGCGATGCCTGCGGCGTGCCGGCGGCCGATCTCGTCTCCGACGCCTGCATCGCCGTCGGGCCGGAGGTGAAGGGGGACGGCGACGTGCGCATCATCGAGCTCGCCGGCGGGCGCCATGCGGTGATCGTCCACAAGGGGCCGTACTCGGAGCTCGAGCGCGCCTATTCCTGGCTCTATCGCAGCTGGCTGCCGCAGAGCGGGCTCGAGGCCGCCGACCGGCCCTGCTTCGAGGACTACGTCAACGACCCGCGCAGCCTGCCGCCCTCCGAATGGCTCACCGAGATCTACCTGCCGCTCGTCGAGCAGACGGTGAACGCCTGACCGGATCGGTCATTGCCTGCGGCCCCCTCCCCCTGCCCCCTCCCGCGAGGGGAGGGGGATTCTTTCCTGCGTCCTTGGGATGAGCCTTGTCGTCTTCCAGTAGCACGGCCGCCAGCTCTTACCCCCTCCCCTTGCGGGAGGGGGCAGGGGGAGGGGGTCTCTCCGCCGGCAGGTTCTCACCGATGACGTGCAGCACGCCTTCGATGTTGCCGAGCACCTCGTTGTTCCAGAAGCGGATGACGCGGAAGCCCTGCGACTCCAGCCAGGCGGTTCGCGCCGCGTCGCGCTCTCGCTGCCTGTCGTGCTGGCCGCCGTCGACCTCGACGACGAGCCGCGCCGGAAGACAGACGAAGTCGACGATGTAGAGGCCGAGTGGATACTGGCGACGGAATCGCAGCCCGCCGACCTGCTTGCGGCGGAGCTGGTGCCAGAGCTTGCGTTCCGCATCGGTGGCATTCACCCGCAGATGCTTCACGACCGGATCGGTCATTGCCTGGGGCTTCCCCTCCCCCTGCCCCCTCCCGCGAGGGGAGGGGGATTCTTTCCTGCACCCTTGGGATGAGCCTTGTCGGCCTCGAGCATCTCCCGCACCCGCCCCCGCAGCACGGGGACGACCTCCGCCTCGAACCAGGGATTGCGCCGGAGCCAGGCGGTGTTGCGCCAGCTGGGATGGGGGAGCGGCAGGAAGTCCGGCAGGTAGTCGCGCCAGGCGCCGACCGTCTCGGTCATGCCGCGCTTGCGGCGCCTGCCGAGGTAGTGGCGCTGGGCGTACTGGCCGATGAGCAAAGTGAGGCCGACGCGCCGGAGATGCGGGCGGATCTGCGGATGCCAGAGCGGCGCGCATTCCGGACGCGGCGGCAGGTCGCCGCCATTCGCGTCCACGCCCGGGTAGCAGAAGCCCATCGGCACGATGGCGATCAGCGATTCGTCGTAGAACGTGTCGCGGTCGAGGCCGAGCCAGTCGCGCAGCCGGTCGCCGCTGCGGTCGTTCCAGGGAATGCCGGTCGCGTGGACCTTGGTGCCCGGCGCCTGACCGACGATGAGCAGCCGCGCGGTCGCGCTCGCCCGCACGACCGGCCGGGGACCCAGCGGCAGATGGGCGGCGCAGAGCGTGCAGCTCCGGGTGCGGGCGAGCACCGATTTCAGGCCCTCGCGCGGCGCGGCGCCGGCGCTCTTCGGCAGCGGGCTCATCGTCCGGCGACGAGCCGCGCGACGAAGTCGGGGACGACCTCGGTGGCCGGGCCGTAGATCCCGTCGTCGAACAGGCCGCGACCCTCGGAGGGCTCCAGGTTGAGCTCCACCGTGCGCGCGCCGGCCATGTGCTTCGCTTCTTCGACGAAGCCGGCCGCCGGATAGACATTGCCCGACGTGCCGATCGCCACGAACAGCTCGCAGGCCGCGAGCGCCGGCAGGATGCGCTCCATCTCCAGCGGCATCTCGCCGAACCACACCACATGCGGCCGGAGCGTCCCGATCGAGGCGCAGGCCTGGCAGTGCAGCTTTCGCGTCAGGTCCTCGCGGCAGGGGATCACCGCGCTGCATTCCGTGCAGCGCGCCTTCAGGAGCTCGCCATGCATGTGGAGCAGGTTGCGGCTGCCGGCGCGCTCGTGCAGGTCGTCGATGTTCTGCGTGACGACCAGCACCTCGCCGGGCAGGCGCCGCTCCAGCTCGGCGAGCGCCAGATGCGCCGCGTTCGGCTGCACCCCCGATCCGAGCAGCTGGTGCCGGCGCGCGTTGTAGAAGCCCTGGACGCGCGCGGGATCGCGCCGGAAGGCCTCGGGCGTCGCCACGTCCTCGAGCCGCACCTGGGCCCAGATGCCGTCGGCGTCGCGGAACGTGGCCAGTCCGGATTCCTTCGAGATGCCGGCGCCGGTCAGCACCACGATCCGCTCAGCCATGACGGCTCCGCTCAGCCGCGCCGCGGCTCGTCCGGTTCGGCGGCCATCGCCTCGAGGTCGTCCTCCGCGTCGTCGTACTCGCCGTCATAGTCGCCGCCGTAGTCGCCGGCCTGCCAGCTTCCGCCCAGCGCGTAGCGCCGCTCCTCGCGATAGATCGCCGCCTCGTGTGAAAGAAAGCTCGAATATAGGCTGAAATGGCGGACTTCCCAGGGCTCGCTGCGGAACAGGCTGTGCCGCGCCAGGAATTCCTGCAGCTTGGGGACCGGCGTCCCCTTCGGGCGGGTCAGGGTGACGTGCGGCTGGTACTTCTTGCCCTCCGGCTCGATCCCGGCCCGCACCACCGCGGACTCCACCTTGTCGCGCAGATGCATGAGCGCAGGCTCGCGCGCCACGCCGGCCCAGACCGAGCGCAGCTGCCGGCCGCCGCCGAAATGGCCGACCCCGCCGAGGCTCAAGGTGAAGCGCGGCGCGCTGACGCCGGCCAGCGCCGCATCCACGTCGTCCATGGCGCCGCCGGAGAGCTCGCCCAGGAAGCGCAGCGTGATGTGCAGGTTCTCCGACGGAACCCAGCGCGCGCCGGGAAGGCCGGAGCACAGCGCGCCGATCTGCCGGCGGATGGTGTCGGGAAGGGAAAGGGCGACGAACAGCCGCATGGCGGTGCTCCTCGACTGGAGGGCGGACCCGCTTCGCATGCGCGGGCGGGGGCGAAGGATCGGATGCTGGATGGCTTTGCCGGCACGAGCCTCCTGCTGCTGTCGATGGAAGATCGGCGGGGCGGCCCGGGATCCCGGGATGCGCCGCCGGCGGCGAAGGCGTCAGAGGAAGACGGTGAGCACCCCCGTATAGCCGTAGAGACGGTCGCGGCAAATCTCGCCGTTGGCGATGAACCCGACCAGCGGGATCTCGCCGAGCGCGTCGTCGATGAGGCCGAGCTCCTGCGCTCCCTCCCCGAACAGATGGGGCCCGCGCGCCACGCAGGACACGTAGATGCCGCCCTTGATCGGGCGCTCGATCCGCTTGCCCAGGCTGGCCAGCATGCGCTTCAGATCGGCTTCGGCGGCGTCGTGGTCGCGCCGGGTGAACAGGATCTGGTCGCCCGGCTCGAGCTCGGCGCCCACCCCGATCAGCTTGCGGGCCGGATCGATGCCCACGAGATTGCGGACGAGATAGTCGCCGGTATCGGAGCCCGCGATCGGCAGGGCCACGTGGATGTAGCCGAGCGCGCGCTTGAGGTCGCGGGCGAGCAGCTCGCCCATGTCCTCCTTCAGCACGTCGAGCGCCGGACGGTCGTCGATCGTGGCGACGACGCCGTCCTCCGCCTCGGTGACGACCCGGACCGGGCCGATCGGGGAGCAGCCCTGGCTGAGGCCGGTCGCCACCCCCACGTCTCCGGCGAAGAGCACGCCGGACAGCCCGCCCTCCACCACCTGCTCGGCGACCTGCGGGAAGCCGGCGCGCGACGAGGTCAGCCCGCCGACCAGATAGGCGCCGCTCGCCGCGGCGAGCTCGCTCAGCTGCTCGACCGCCTGCGGCGCGCGCGGATCGGCGTGGACGAGGCCGAGCAGCGGCCGGCGCGCCTCGACCCAGCCGCCGTGGCTGCGGCGGAAGCCGTCCGGTCCGTCGCCCGGCGCGAAGACGCGGAAGCCGTCGGACGGCAGGCGCGCGACCATCGCGGCCACGGCGGGCCGGTCGAAATACTCGGCGCGCTCCGGATCGCCGGCGCCCGCGGCGAACACGCCGAGCCCGGTCGTGCCGACCCACTGGGCGATCCCGGTGCGGCTGCGCAGAAAGGTGAGGACGCTCCCCAGATCGCCGGCCAGATGGTCGGTCACATAGAGAAAGCCCAGATTGGCGCCTTCGGGGAGTCCGGCGGAGTCGAGGGCGTCGCACACGCCCTTGGCGGCCTGTCCCCAATCCCGCCCCGTGGCATGCGCCGCCCGGAAGGCGACCGAACCCGACTCGCTCATGGCGCCATTCTATCCGGCGGCCGGGCCGGACCGCACCCGTTCGATGGCGTCCATCACATAGGGCAGGATCCGCTCGACGATGACGGCGACGCCTGCGGCGCTCGGGTGGATGCCGTCGCCCTGGTTGAGCGCCGCCTGGGCCGCCACCCCGTCCAGAAAGAAGGGATAGAGGATGACGCCGTGGGCCTCGGCCAGCTCGGGGTAGAGGCGGTTGAACTCCGCCCCGTATTCCGGGCCGAGATTGGGCGGCGCCAGCATGCCGGCCAGCAGCACCTCGGCCCCGGCGTCGTCGAGCCGCGCCAGCATGGCGTCCAGATTGGCCCGGGTCTCGGCCGGATCGAGGCCGCGCAGCCCGTCATTGGCGCCGAGCTCGAGGATCACGAGATCCGGGTCGTCGGCCAGCGCCCAGTCGAGCCGGGCGAGCCCGCCGGCCGTCGTATCGCCGGATACGCCGCCGTCCAGAACCCGCACGTTCGCCCCGGCCGCGTCGAGGGCGTCCTGCAGCTGGGCCACGAAACCGTCCTCGGGCGCCAGCCCGTAGCCCGCCGTCAGGCTGTCCCCGAGCGCCAGGATGCGCAGGGGCTCGGCCGCCGAGGCGGGCGCGGCGAGAGCCAGACTCCAGGCTACGAGGGCTGCCAGGAACTCGCCCAGCCACCGCCGCGGGTTGACCGCCCTCGCCGGGACGCCATATCGGAGGGGCTGCGCCGCTCCGCGGTCGCGGGGCGGCAAGCCTGTGACCGGCCGGCCGCAGGCATTCTCATCCGGGAACAGACGGTGGACAGGGCGCATGGCCGACGGGCTTGACGGGTCCCAGTGCATGATCCGGCTCGAGGGCGTCTCGCTTAAGCTGGCGAGCGCGGCCGGAGAGGTCAACATCCTGCGCGGCGTCGACCTGTCGGTGCTCAAGGGCGAGACGGTCAGCGTCGTCGGGCCGTCCGGCTCAGGAAAATCCACCATGATGATGGTGATGGCCGGGCTCGAACGCCCGAGCGCGGGCCGGGTCTTCGTCGCCGGTACGAATCTCGGACCGCTGTCCGAGGACGCGCTCGCCCTCTTCCGGCGCGACCGCATCGGCATCGTCTTCCAGGCCTTCCATCTGATCCCGACCATGACGGCGCTGGAGAACGTGGCCGTGCCGCTCGAGCTCGCCGGGCATCGCGATGCTTTCGCGCTGGCCGAGGCGTAGCTCGCGGCGGTCGGGCTC
>DAIMFL010000005.1:38313-62015 GCA_036724615.1 Alphaproteobacteria bacterium
CGCCCACCGGCTGTCGCACTATCCGGGCCAGCTGTCCGGCGGTGAGCAGCAGCGCGTGGCGCTGGCCCGCGCCTTCGTGGTCGAGCCCGACCTGCTGCTGGCGGACGAGCCGACCGGCAATCTCGACGGCGAAACGGGGCGGCAGATCATCGAGCTGATGTTCGAGCTGTCGGCCCGGCGCGGCACGACGCTGGTGCTCATCACCCACGACCCCGCGCTGGCCCAGCGCTGCCGGCGGCAGATCCGCCTGGCCGACGGCCGGGTGGTCGCCGGCGCGGAGCCGGCGCCGCGCCCGATGCCGGAGATCGCCGCGCGTGGCTGACGGCTGGCGGATCGCCTTCACCCTGGCGCGGCGCGAGCTGCGCGGCGGGCTACGCGGCTTCCGCATCTTCCTGCTCTGCCTGATGCTCGGCGTCGCCATCATCGCGGCGGTGGGCTCGCTGACCGCGGCGGTGGTCGCCGGCATCGCCGCCGATGCGCGCGCGATCCTCGGCGGCGATCTCGACCTCAGGGTCATCCATCGCGAGGCGACAGTCGAGCAGCGCGCGCTGCTCGAGCGCCTCGGCGTCGTCTCCGAGACGCGCGAGATGCGCGGCATGGCGCGGCCGAGCGATCCGACGCGCGCGGCCAGCCGAGTGCTGGTCGAGCTGAAGGCGGTGGACGACGCTTATCCGCTCTACGGCGCCGCCGTGCTGGAGCCCGCCATGCCGCTCGCCGAGGCGCTGGCGCAGCGCGACGGACGATGGGGCGCCGTCGCCGATCCGGCGCTGCTGCAGCGCCTCGACATCGCCGTTGGCGACCTGGTGCGGATCGGCGCGCTCGACTACGAGCTGCGCGCCGCGATCGACGTCGAGCCGGACAAGGGCGGCGGGGTCTTCGCGCTCGGTCCGCGCTTCATGGTGGCCCTGCCGAGCCTGGCCGAGACCGGGCTGCTGCAGCCGGGCAGCCTGGTCTACAGCCATTATCGCCTGCGGCTGCCGCCCGGCATCGAGCCGGGCGAGGCGGTGCGCCGGCTCAACGAGAGCTTTCCCGATGCGGGCTGGCGCATCCGCGGCCTCGACCAGGCGGCCCCGGGGGTGAAGCGTTTCGTCGACCGCACCGGGCTGTTCCTGACGCTGGTCGGGCTGTCGGCGCTGCTCGTCGGCGGCGTCGGCGTCGGCAATGCGGTGCGCGCCTATCTCGAGGGGAAGACTGGCACCATCGCCGTGCTGAAATGCCTCGGCGCGCCGGCGGCGCTGGTCACCCGCACCTATCTGCTGCTGGTGATGATCCTGGCGCTGGGCGGGATCGCGGCCGGGCTCGTGCTCGGCGCGCTGGCGCCGGCGGCGCTGGCCGGGCTGCTGGCGGAGCGCTTCGACATCGGCATCGAGGTCGGCCTGTTTCCGCTTCCGCTCGCGGAAGCGGCGGCCTTCGGCCTCCTCACGGCGCTCGGCTTCTCGCTCTGGCCGCTGGCGCGCGCCCGCAGCGTTCCGGCGGCCAGCCTGTTCCGCAATCTCGTGGCGCCGGTCCCGGCCCGCCTGCGCCTGGTCGATCTCGCGGCCATTCTGATCGTCGGCGCGCTGCTCGCGGGCCTCACCGTTGCCACGGCGAGCGACGCCGGCATCGCGGCGGGCTTCGTAGCGGGCGCGATCCTCGCGCTCCTCGCCTTCCGCGGCGTCGCCCTGCTGGTGATGGCGGCGGCGCGGCGGCTGTCCGCCCGCAGCCTGCGCCGGCCGGGGCTCCGCCTCGCCCTCGCCAATCTGCACCGTCCCGGCGCCGCGACGGGAAGCGTCGTGCTCTCCCTCGGGCTCGGCCTCACCGTGCTGGTCGCCGTGGCGCTGATCCAGGGCAACCTGGCGCGCGAGATCCAGGACACCCTGCCGGACGCGGCGCCGTCCTTCTTCTTCATCGACATCCAGCCGGGCCAGGCGGAGGAATTCGACCGGCTGGTGGAAGCCCAGCCCGGGGCCGCGGGGCTGGAGCGCGTGCCGATGCTGCGCGGCCGGATCGTCGCGGTGAACGGCGTGCCGGCCGATCGCGCCGCGGTCAGCCCGGACAGCGCCTGGGTGCTGCGCGGCGACCGCGGCATCACCTGGTCGGCGGCGCCGCCGCGCGGCAGCCGGCTCGTCGCCGGCGACTGGTGGCCCGAAGATTATGCCGGCCCGCCACTCGTCTCGCTGGACGCCGAGGCGGCGGCCGGTCTGGGCTTGCGCATCGGCGACACCATCACCGTCAACCTGCTGGGGCGGGAGATCACCGCGACCATCGCCTCGCTGCGCGAGGTGAACTGGACCAGCCTCGCCATCAACTTCGTCATGGTGTTCTCGCCCGGCACGCTGGAAGGCGCGCCGCAGACCCAGATCGCCACCGTCCGGGTGCCGGACTCGGCGGAAGTCGCCCTGCAGCAGGCGGTGACCGACCGCTTCGCCAACGTCTCGGCGATCCGGGTCAAGGACGCCCTCGATTCCGTCAACCGCATCCTGGGATCGGTGGGGGTGGCGGTCCGGGCGACCGCCTCCGTCACCCTGATCGCCGGCGTGCTGGTGCTGGCGGGGGCGGTGGTCGCAGGCCATCGGCGGCGGGTCTACGACGCCGTGGTGCTGAAGGTGCTGGGCGCGACCCGCAGGGACGTGGCCCGCGCCTATCTCCTGGAATACGGTCTGCTCGGGCTGGTGACGGCGGCGATCGCGGCCGCGGCCGGGACCCTGGCCGGATGGGTGTTCCTGACCAGGGTCATGGAAGGCCCCTGGGCGTTTCTGCCCGGAACCGTGGCCGCCACCGCCGCCATCGGGGCCGCGCTCACCCTGGCGGCCGGCCTCGCCGGCACCTGGCGGGCGCTCGGCCAGCGCCCGGCGCCGCTGCTGCGAACCGAGTGAGCGCTCCGTCGAACCAATTGAAATCGTGAAATATTCTTAAGCACCGCGGCCGATTTCTGTTGAAACCGGCCGCGCGCCCCCTAATATCATTCTTCGCTTATCGTTTCCGGACTCAGAGGGACAACAATGGCTATCGGACCCGATCGGACCTACCAGGCCCGCGTACAGACGACCGCCGCCGAAATCGATGTCGGCCTGCGGGAGTACATGCTGCGGGTCTACAACTACATGGTGGGCGGCCTCGCCGTGACGGGCCTGGTCGCTTACTTCGTCAGCTCGAGCCCGGCGCTGCTGCAGGCGATCTACGGCACCCCGCTCCAGTGGGTGGTGATGCTGGCGCCGCTCGGCTTCGTGCTGTTCTTCAGCGTGCGGATCCACAAGATGTCGGTCGGCGCCGCCCAGGCGGTGTTCTGGGCCTTCGCCGCGGTCATGGGCTTGTCCCTGGCCTACATCTTCGTCGCCTATACCGGCACCTCGATCGCGCGGGTGTTCTTCATCACCGCCGGCACCTTCGCGGCGATGAGCCTCTACGGCTACACGACGAAGCGCGATCTGAGCGGCTTCGGCTCGTTCCTGATCATGGGCCTCATCGGCATCATCATCGCGTCGCTGGTGAACCTGTTCCTGCAGAGCTCCGCCCTGCAGTTCGCGATCTCGGTGATCGGCGTGCTGGTGTTCACCGGCCTCACCGCCTACGACACGCAGCGCATCAAGGAGATGTATGTCGCGGCGGACGGCGCCGCCGTGATGACCAAGAAGGCCATCATGGGCGCGCTCAACCTCTACCTCGACTTCATCAACCTGTTCATCATGCTGCTGCACCTGTTCGGCAATCGCGAATAGGGCAGCATCCATCGGACGACCCGGGCGCCCGGGGCCGCGAGGTCCCGGGCGCTTTCTGTTTCAGGCCAGCCTGCCCGCGAAGCCGATCAATCGTTCGATATCCTGAACGCCGGATGCGGATCCGGCCGGCACGTAAGAGGGCTTGCGGCTTCCGTCTTGTCAGCGATGTTCAACATGCTAGCCTTGAGCCCGCGGCGCATCGCGGCGGGACAGGGGCCGGCCGGGCAAGCGCCGCAATTCCGGACAGGGACGGGCGCGGCGGACGACGGAAGCGGAGTCCGGCTGCGACAGGAAGGCCAGCCACCACATGCGCGGGACCGCAACTGCCGCCGAAGCCGCTCCCCGCGCCAGGCCGGGCCCGGAGACGCCGGCGCCGGGGCCAGCCACCGACGGGGCGCCCGACATCGAGTTCGTCGACGTCTCCAAATGCTTCGCCGAGGTGGTCGCCGTCGACCGGGTGAGCTTCGCGATCCCGCGCGGCTCCTTCCATTCCTTCCTGGGCCCGTCCGGCTGCGGCAAGACGACCTCGCTGCGCCTCATCGCCGGGTTCGAGCAGCCGAGCGACGGCGACGTCAGGATCGGCGGCCGGTCGGTGGTCGGCGTGCCGGCCTTCCGCCGCCCGGTCAACATGGTCTTCCAGCACTACGCGCTGTTCCCCCATCTCGACGTGGCGGGAAACATCGGCTACGGCCTCAGGCAGCGCCGGCCGCGGCCGGCCGCCACCGATATCGCGCGCCGCGTCGACGAGATGCTGGAGCTGGTGCGCCTGCCCGGGCTGCGGCGCCGGCGCATCTGGGAGCTGTCCGGCGGCCAGCAGCAGCGCGTGGCGCTCGCCCGCGCCCTCATCAACAGGCCCACCGTCCTGCTGCTCGACGAGCCCCTGGCGGCGCTCGACCGCAAGCTCCGGCGCGAGATGCAGATGGAGCTGCAGAACCTGCAGCGGGAGGTCGGCATCACCTTCGTCCTGGTCACCCACGACCAGGAGGAGGCGCTCTCCATGAGCGATACGATCGGCATCATGCGGGACGGTCGGGTCGTGCAGCACGGCACCCCGCGCGAGCTCTACGACGCGCCGGCGTCGCGCTACGTCGCCGACTTCGTCGGCGAATCGAACTTCTTCCCGGGCAGCGTCGTGGCGGCCGATGCGGCCGGCGCCCGGCTGCGCACCCGGTCCGGTCTCGTGCTTCATGGCCGTCACGCGCCGGGCGGCGCCGGCCTCGCCGGCGCGGACCAGGGCGTCATCGCGGTCCGGCCGGAGGTGATGGAGCTCTGGCATCCCGCCGACCGCGTCGACGCCGCCGCCTATGACGCGGTCGTGACCGGCCGCATCCAGAACCGCATCTATCTGGGCGACCAGACCGAGTTCAGCGTGGCGACCGCCGAGCTCGGGCCGGTGCTGGTGCGCGCGCCGAAGACCGCCGCGGCGGTCCTGCGCGGGCTCGGCCAGGGCGACGAGGTGCGGCTCGCCTGGCGGCGCGGCGACGCGCTGGCGCTCAGCGAGGATTAACGGAGGAACGCCGCCGGCGGGTGACGACGGCCCGCACGGGGGAACGGTCAGCCGGAACGGGCTGAGGGTCGGTCGAGGCAACAGGGACGGCCGCGCGCGGCGCGGCCGATCGAACACGGGGAGACAGGACCATGGATCGCAACGAGTTCATGCACCAGCTGCGCCGCTATCAGCGCGGCTCGATCTCGCGCCGGCATTTCCTCGGCGCGACCGGCCTCGGCTTCGCCACCGCGGTGATGGCCGGCGCCATGCCGCAGCTCGCCCGTCCGCGCAGGGCCTGGGCGCAGGGCGAGCTGGGCGACCGGGTGTCGATCGCGACCTGGCCGAACTATCACGACCCCGCCAATATCGAGGCGTTCACCGAGAAGACCGGCGTCGCCGTCGACGTCGCCGTGTTCGGCTCGAACGAGGAGATGCTGGCCAAGCTGCAGGCGGGCGGCACCGGCTGGAGCATGTTCGTCCCGACCAACTACACCATCTCGACCTATGTCGATCTCGACCTGATCGAGCCGCTCGACCTGTCGCTGCTGCCGAACTACGACCCGGCGACGGTCGAGACCCGCTTCGCCGAGGCGGGCAGCATCAACGGCACGGTCTACGCGGTCTCCAAGAACTGGGGTACGACCGGCTACGCGGTGAACACCGCCAAGGTCGACGACGAGATGACGACCTGGAAGCAGTTCTGGGATCTCACCATGGAGAAGTACAGCGGCCGCACCATGGTGCACGATTACCAGCTCACCACGATCGGCAACGCGCTCAAGTACTACGGCTACTCGTTCAACTCGGTCGATCCGAACGAGCTCGCCCAGGCGGAGGAGCTGCTGCTCAAGGTGAAGCCGCATCTCTTCGCCATCAACAGCGACTATCAGCCGTCGATGCGCAGCGGCGACGCCTGGCTCACCGTGTGCTGGACCGGCGACGCCAAGCAGATGAACGCGGACATGCCGGAGATCCAGTACGTTCTCGGCGCGGAAGGCGGCGAGCTGTGGTCCGACTTCTACGCGGTGCCGAAGAACGCGCCCCATCGCGCCGCCGGCTACGCGCTCGTCGATTTCCTGGTGACGCCGGAGGTCAACGCCAAGGAGGTGCAGTTCCACGGCTATCCCTCGGCGGACAGCCGGACCAACGCGCTGCTCCCGAAGGAGATGCTGGAGGACCCGATCCTCTACCCGGCGGCCGAGCTCCTGGCGCCGCTGGAGTTCGGCGCGGCGGCCACCCTCACCGACCCGCTGCGCGCCGAGATCATGGCCCGCTTCAAGTCGGCGTGAGCCCGCGCGATCGACGCGCTGGACCTAGGATGTGCGTGCTTCGAGACGCCCGCGCTCGGGCTTGAGCGCGGGCTCCTCAGCATGAGGCTTTTCTTTCTGCCATGAAGGTTGATCCTCATCCTGAGGAGCATTCCGGAGGAATGCGTCTCGAAGGACGCACCCTGCTGATGCAATCCATTTCCGACGTGATGCAGAGATGACGGCCAGCGCGCAAACCACTGTCACCGCCGCCGCCGACCGGGAGGCGCGGCGCCAGCGTCTCGTGACCGCGCTGCTGCTCGCGCCCAGCACCTTCTGGTTCCTGGCGCTGCTCTTGCTGCCGCTCGCCGTGGTCGTCGTCTTCAGCTTCGGCGAGCGCGCGCCAGCCGGCGGCTACCAGGCCGCCTTCACCTTCGAGCAGTTCCTGAACCTGCCGGCGCGCTGGACGGCGTTCCAGAACACGCTGATCCTGGCGCCGGCCGGCACGCTGATCAGCCTGATCGCCGCCTATCCGCTCGCCTACTACCTCGCGGTCAAGGCGGACCGGCGGTTCAGGCTCGCCCTGCTCATCCTGGTCATCGTGCCGTTCTGGACCAGCTTCCTGATCCGCACCTATGCCTGGATCTGGATCCTGGGCGGGCAGGGCCTGCCGGCGCTCATATCCTGGGCCGGCCTCGGCGAGGTGCGCCTCATCAACACGCCGCTCGCCGTGCTGATCGGCATCGTCTACGGCTATCTGCCGCTCATGGTCTTCCCGATCTATGTGAGCCTGGAGCGGCTCGACAAGCGGCTGCTCGAGGCCTCGGACGATCTCGGCGCCAGCCCCTTCCGCACCTTCCTCCAGGTGACGCTGCCGCTCTCGGCGCCGGGCGTCATCACCGGCTGCATGCTGGTCTTCATCCTGCTGATGGGCGAGTACCTGATCCCGCAGCTCCTGGGCGGCGGCAAGGTGTTCTTCATCGGCAACGCGCTCGTCGACCTGTTTCTGCAGTCGCGCAACTGGCCCTACGGCTCGGCCGTCGCCGTCGCCCTCGTCGTGCTGATGCTGGTGACCGTCACCGTCTATCTGCGCGTGACCCGCGGCGGCGGGCGGCGCGACGTGTCGCTGATGTAGCGGCGGGCCGGGCATGCGCGCCTACGCCGCCTTCGTCTATCTGTTCCTCTACGGGCCGATCGCGATCATCGTCCTGTTCAGCTTCAATGCCGGCCGCCACGCCAGCGACTTCCAGGGCTTCTCCCTGCAGTGGTACGGCAAGGCCGCGTCGAACCCGTTCATGATGGACGCGGTCCAGAACAGCGTGATCATCGCCGCCACGGCGGCGACGCTCGCCACCCTGTTCGGCACCGCCGCGGCGCTCGCCGTCCAGCGGGTGACGGGCTGGTTCCGCATCCTGTTCGACGCGTTCACCTATGTCGCGATCATGGTGCCCGGCATCGTCATCGGGATCTCCACCCTGATCGCCATGGTGATCTCGTTCGATGCGATGAACGCCGTGCTGGCCGCGCTCTGGCCGGGCGAAGGCGGGCCGGCGCTGGGCTTCGGCTACGCCTCGGTGATCGCTGCCCACACGCTCTTCACCATGGCGCTCGTCATCGTCATCGTGCGCGCCCGCATCGCCGGCATGGACCGCTCGCTGATCGAGGCCTCGGCCGATCTCTACGCCACGCCCTGGGGGACGTTCCGGCAGGTGACCCTGCCGCAGATCCTGCCGGCGGTGATCGCCGGCTTCCTGCTGAGCTTCACCTTCAGCTTCGACGACTACGTGATCGCGAGCTTCGTCTACGGCTCCACCACCACGCTTCCGGTCTATGTCTTCTCGTCCATCCGGCGCGGGGTGACGCCGGAGATCAACGCGATCGGGACGGTGATCCTGGCGATCTCGCTCGTCCTGCTGTTCGGGTCGCAGCTCCTGCTGCGGCGCGGCGCGCGGCCGGCGAAGCGGGCGGCATGACCGCATCGCCATTCCGCCGAATCTGATACAACAGCCCGGCCCGGCGCCGATGGGGGCGCCCGCCCAAGGGAGGAGTCGATCCGTGTACAGGCTGTACTGGTCTGCCAACAGCGCGGCGATGGCGCCGCATGGCGTGCTGCTCGAGACCGGCGAGCGCTTCGAGCTGTTCGAGCTCAATCTGGAGCGCGGCGATCATCGCAGCCCCGACTATCTGAAGCTCAACCCGAACGGCCGGGTGCCGACGCTGGTGGTGGATGGCGGCCGGGCGATCTTCGAATCGGCGGCGATCTGCATGTATCTGGCCGACCGCCATCCCGGGGCCGGCCTCGCCCCGGCCGTGGACGATCCGCTCCGCGGCCCCTATCTGCAATGGCTCGCCTTCATGTCGAACACGCTGCAGCCGGCCTATCTGCGCGCCTATTACCCGGACCGGCACACCAGCAATCCCAAGCACGCGGGCGAGGTCGCGGAAAAGGCGCGGGAGGAGCTGGCGGCGATCTGGGGCCGCATCGATCAGGCGATCGGGGACGGGCCGTTCATGCTGGGCGGACGCTACAGCGCCTGCGACCTCTATCTGCTGATGCTCTCCACCTGGCAGGACCCGGTACCCGGGCTCTACCAGCGGTTCCCGAACGTGAAGCGTTGCGTGGACCGGGTGATGGAGCGCCCGGCCGTGCTCGACATGATGCGCAAGAACGGCCTCGCCGCGTGACCTCTCCGTCCGAGGTTCTGGAGTTCTGGTTCAGCGACCGCGCCCGGCCGCTCTGGTTCGAAAAGGACCCGGCGTTCGACGCCGAGATCCGCCGGCGCTTCGGCCCGGTCCACGACGCGGCCGTGGCCGGGCGCCTCGCGGACTGGGAGGACGCCGTCGATCCGTGCCTGGCGCTGGTGCTGGTCCTGGACCAGTTCTCCCGCAACATCTTTCGCGGCCAGGCCCGGGCCTTCTCGGGCGACGCGCGCGCCCGGGCCGTCGCCGACCGGGCGATCGCCCGCGGCTTCGACATCGCGCTGCCGTTCGATCGCCGGCGATTCTTCTACCTGCCCTTCGAGCACAGCGAGAGCCTCGCCGACCAGCACCGTGCGGTGGCGCTGTTCCGGGCGCTGCTCGACGCCGCCACCGATGCCTGGCGGGAGGAGGCGCAGGTGCAGCTCGACTATGCGGAGCAGCATCTGGTGATCGTCGAGCGATTCGGGCGCTTCCCCCATCGGAACCAGGCGCTGGGGCGGCAGACGACGGCGGAGGAGGCGGCCTTCCTCGCCGGACCCAATTCCTCGTTCTGACTGAGGAAATCCCTCCGGCAGGGCCGGTGCGCCGGGCGGCTTCCTGGCAATCTCTCAGCATGCTGGACAGCCTTGCCGCGCTGCAGCAGAATTCGCCCCTCCCGCGGGGCGGGCGCCATCCCGGCCCCCGGCAAATCGCCTTCCACCCCTGCGTCGCCTTCGCCGGCTCGAGCGCCGACGAGGCCGCCGCCGGCGGCGGGCTGCGGACCGAGGTCGCCCCGCCAGAAACATCGAAGGATCGTCCGATGCGTTTCCGGCTTTTCGCCGTGCTGGTGCTGTTGGCGGCCGTCGCGGGCGGCGCCTGGTACTGGTACGCCCATATGGGACCGGGGGCCGCTCCCGGCGGGGAGGCGGGCGCCGAGGGCGGAGGGGAAGGCGCCGCCCCGCCCGAGGGCGGCTTCGCCATGCCGGTCGAAGGGGCCAAAGTCACCGCGGGCCCGCTCACCCTCGCCATCCCGGCGGTGGGCACGCTGCGGGCCAACGAATCCGTGACGCTGTCGCCCGAGATCGCCGGCCGGCTGGTGGAGATCCATATCGAGGAAGGCCGCCCGGTCGAGGCGGGCGCCCCGGTCGCCGTGCTCGACCAGTCGGTCTACAAGGCGGAGCTCGCCCAGGCGCAGGCCAGCCTCGAGCTGAGCCGCGCCAACTTCGCCCGCGCCCAGGATCTCCTGGCGAAGAACGCCGGCACGGTGCGGGCCCGCGACGAGGCGCAGGCCGCGCTCCGGAACGATCAGGCCTCGGTCGCGCTCGCCCAGGCGCGGCTGGAGAAGACCGTGATCGCCGCGCCGTTCGACGGCATCGTCGGCCTGCGCGAGGTCAGCGTCGGCCAGTATCTCGATCCCGGCGATCCGATCGCGAGCCTGGCCGACGTCGATCCCCTGAAGGTCGATTTCCGCGTGCCGGAGGTCTATTTCGGCGTGGTCGGAGTCGGCCAGCCGATCGAGATCGCCATCGACGCATTCCCCGGCCAGTCCTTCGTCGGCGAGGTCTATGCCATCGACCCGCAGGTGGACGTCAACGGCCGGGCCGTGGTCATCCGCGCCAGCGTGCCCAATCCCGACGGCAAGCTGCGTCCGGGCCTGTTCGCGCGGGTCAACCTGATCTACGAGTCGCGCGACAGCGTGCTGTTCGTGCCCGAGCAGGCGCTGGTGCCCGTCGGCGAGGAGAAGTCGGTCTTCAAGGTGGTCGACGGCAAGGCCGTGATGACCAAGGTCACCACCGGCGAGCGGGTCGGCGCGACGGTCGAGATCCGCGAGGGCCTGGCCGAGGGCGACGTGGTGGTGACGGCCGGCCAGATCAAGCTGCAGGACGGCGCGCCGGTCGCGGTGACCGAGGGCCCGGCCGCGGCGCCGGCCGCCGGCAGCTGAGCGGCGGCGCGAGGCGGGCCCCATGTTCCTGTCGGATCTCTGCATCAAGCGGCCGGTCTTCGCCACGGTCTTGAGCGTGATCGTGGTGCTGATCGGGCTCATCTCCTATTTCCGCCTGCCGGTGCGCGAGTATCCCAACATCGACGAGCCGGTGGTGACGGTGGAGACCCGCTATACCGGCGCCAGCGCGGAGATCATCGAGTCGCAGGTGACGAAGCCGCTCGAGGATTCGCTGTCCGGCATCGAGGGCATCGAGTTCATGACCTCGACCAACCGCGCCGAGCAGAGCCAGATCACCATCACCTTCCGCCTGACCCGCGACGTGGACGCGGCGGCGAACGACGTGCGCGACCGCGTGGCGCGCGTGCGCCAGACCCTGCCCGACGAGATCGACGAGCCGGTGATCGCCAAGGTCGAGGCGGATGCCGAGCCGATCATCTATCTCGCCTTCGCCAGCGACCGGCATACCCCGCTCGAGGTGACCGACTTCGCAGATCGGGTGGTCAAGGCGCGGCTGCAGACCCTGGACGGCGTCGCCGACGTGCCGATCTACGGCGAGCGGCGCTATGCCATGCGCATCTGGCTCGACCGCACCCGGCTCGCCGCCTACAACCTGACGCCCCAGGACGTCGAGGACGCGCTGGAGGCGCAGAACGTCGAGGTGCCGGCCGGCCGCATCGAGAGCGCCGAGCGCGAGTTCACGGTGCTGACCCAGACCGACCTCAAGACGCCGGAGGAGTTCAACGACATCATCCTGCGGCGCGCCGACGGCTATCTGGTGCGCCTCAAGGACGTGGGCCGGGCGGAGATCGGCGCCGAGGACGAGCGCATCATCGCGCGCTTCAACGGGCAGAGCGCGGTCGCCATGGGCGTCGTCAAGCAGTCGGTCGCCAACCCGCTCGACGTGTCGAAGGCGGTGAACGCGGCGCTGCCCGGCATCCGGGACGTTCTGCCGGAAGGCATGCGCGTCGACGTCGCCTATGACAGCTCGACCTTCATCGACCGCTCGATCCAGGAGGTGTTCACCACGATCGGCGAGGCGATTCTGCTGGTCCTCGTCATCATCTTCCTGTTCCTGCGCTCGGTGCGCGCGACGATCATCCCGGTGGTGACGATCCCCGTCTCGCTGGTCGGCGCCTTCGCGCTGATGTACCTGTTCGGATTCTCCGTCAACACGCTCACCATGCTGGCCTTCGTGCTGGCGATCGGTCTCGTGGTCGACGACGCCATCGTGGTGCTGGAGAACATCCACCGGCACATCGAGGAGGGGATGACGCCAATGCGGGCCGCCTTCCGCGGCATCCGCGAGATCGGCTTCGCCGTCATCGCCATGACGCTGACGCTCGCCGCGGTGTTCACCCCGATCAGCTTCACCGAAGGGCGCACCGGCCGGCTGTTCTCGGAGTTCGCGCTCACCCTGGCCGGCGCCGTGCTGATCTCCGGCTTCGTCGCGCTCACCCTGTCGCCGATGATGTGCTCGGTGATGCTGAAGGAGCACGAGACGCACGGAAGGCTCTACAACTTCTTCGAGGCCGGCCTCAACGGCATGACCCGCGGCTACCGGGCGCTGCTGCGCGGCGTGCTCAGGGCGCGGTTCCTGGTCGTCCTCGTCATGCTGGCGACCCTGGGCAGCGGCGTCTGGCTCTATCTCAACCTGACGGAGGAGCTGGCGCCGCTCGAGGACCGGGGCCTGCTCATCGGCATCGGCATCGCGCCGGAAGGCGCCACCATCGAGAACACCGACGCCTCCATGCGCCGGATCGAAGGCTTCATGGCCGAGGTGCCGGAGCAGTCGCGCTATTTCATGGTGATCGGCTTCCCGACCGTGTCCCAGGCCGTGTCGTTTCTCGGCCTCACCGACTGGGAGGACCGCGAGCGCACCTCCTTCGACATCGCGCAGGAGCTGGGCGGCAAGATGTTCAGCGTGCCGGGCGTCCTCGCCTTTCCGATCACCCCGCCGTCGCTGGGCGGCAGCGGCATCACCTCGAACCCGATCGAGATGGTGCTGCAGACCACCGAATCCTACGAGGAGCTGCAGCGCGTCACCAACGCGGTGCTGGCGCGGATGCGCGAGAACCCGAACCTCGTCAATCTCGACACCGACCTGAAGCTCAACAAGCCGGAGCTCAAGCTCACCGTCGACCGCGACAAGGCGGCGGATCTCGGCGTTCCGGTGGAGACCATCGGCCGCACGCTGGAGACCATGCTGGGCGGCCGGCAGGTGACGCGGTTCAAGCGCGGCAGCGAGCAGTACGAGGTCATCGTCCAAGTGGCCGACGTCGAGCGCAACAACCCGCGCGACATCACGGCGATCTATGTGCGCGGCGCCGACGGCGCCATGATCCAGCTGTCGAACCTGGTCGACGTGCGCGAGAGCGTCGCCCCGCGCGAGCTCAACCATTTCGACAAGCTGCGCGCCGTCACCATCAGCGCGGGGCTGGGGCCGGGCTACAGCCTGGGCGAGGCGCTCGCCTATCTGCAGGACGTGGTGCGCGAGGTGGCGCCCGAGGTGCAGATCGACTTCAAGGGCGAATCGCGCGAGTTCTTCCAGTCGAGCAGCAGCCTGTTCTTCGTCTTCGCCCTGGCGCTGGGCTTCATCTATCTGGTGCTCGCCGCCCAGTTCGAGAGCTTCATCGATCCCTTCACCATCATGGTGTCGGTGCCGCTCGCCATCGCCGGCGCGCTCCTCGCCCTCTACCTCACCGGCGGCAGCCTCAACATCTACAGCAAGATCGGCCTCGTCACCCTGGTCGGGCTCATCACCAAGCACGGCATCCTGATCGTCGAGTTCGCGAACCAGCTGCGCGACCGCGGCCGGGAGACTCGGGACGCGGTGATCGAGGCGGCGACGCTGCGCCTGCGCCCGATCCTGATGACCACCGGCGCCATGGTGCTGGGCGCCGTGCCGCTCGCCTTCGCCAGCGGCGCCGGCGCCGAAAGCCGCTGGCAGATCGGCTGGGTGATCGTCGGCGGCATGAGCGTGGGCACGCTGCTCACCCTGTTCGTGGTGCCGACCGTCTACACCCTGTTCGCCCGCAAGCGCCGCAGCTTCGCCGTGGTCGAGGAGGAGCACAGGCTGGCCGCCCAATAGGCGCGGGCGGCGAAGCCTACAGCCGCGGGTCGAGCACCCGCCGCAGCCTCTGGCTCGCGGTCAAGGCCAGGCGCAGCGTGAGCGCGCGGCGGCGCGTGCCGTTCATCGCCCGCCGCGGCGCGGCGCGCAGGATTGCGGCGCCGTAGCCGTCCGCCACCATCAGCCCGCAATCCCCGGGGATCAGCTCCCGCGGGAAGCCGTCCGGCACGGCGAAATAGAACAGGTCGCAGTAGGGCAGGTACTCCATCCATTTCCGGTCGGAGCGGAAATCGGCGAGGCAGGACTTGACCTCGACGACCAGCGTCTCGCCGCCGCCGTTCACCGCGATCACGTCGACCCGCCGGCCGTTGCCGAGGGGGAACTCGGTCATCGCCGCATAGCCGAGCTCCTCCATCGCGCGGCAGACGCCGCGGGCGATGAGATCGGCGGTCACGGGAACGGGCAGGTCGAGCATGGGACCGGCCAGTCTAGCACCGCCGCCGGCGAGTGGCAGCCGGCGCGACGGTCGTGGTATCAAGTCGCGCGGCGTTCGTCGGGGGAGCGGGGATGGCGCGGCTTCTGTTTGCCTGGGAACTCGGCTCGAATTTCGGTCACGTGAGCCGGATGCTGCCGGTCGCCCTGGCGCTGCGCGCCCGCGGCCACGAGATCGCCTTCGCGCTGCGCGAGCCGCCGCGCGGCGCCGTCGTGCTGAAGCCGCACGGCTTCGCGATGCTCCAGGCGCCGGTCTGGCTCGGCCGCACGGGGCCGCAGGTCGCGGCGCCGAATTTCGCCGGCATGCTGCAGCGCTGCGGCTACGACTCGGCAACGTCGCTGTCCGGTCTGATCGCCGGCTGGTCGCGCCTCTACGCGCTGACCCGGCCGGACCTCGTCCTGCTCGACCACGCGCCGACCGCGGCGCTCGCGGCGCGGCTCGCCCGGATCCCTTGCGTCCGGCTCGGCTCCGGCTGGTTCGCACCGCCGGACGTGACGCCGTTGCCGCTGACCGAGCCCTGGCGCCGCATCGACCCGGCAGTCCCGGCGGCGGCCGAGGCGCAGGTTCTCGCCGCGATCAACGGTGTCATGGCGGCGGCTGGCCGTCCGCCGCTGCATCGCGTTACGCAGATTTTCGCGCTCGAGGCCGACGTCCTGACGACCTTCCCGGAACTCGACCATTATGGCGCGCGGCCCGGCCTGCGCTATTGGGGACCGACCGGGCTGCCCGTCGCCTCGGCCCCGCCCTCCTGGCCGGCCGGCGACGGCCCGCGCGTCTTCGGCTTCGTCGATGCCGCCTATGCCGGGTTCGACGCCTTGCTGCAGCAGCTCCCGACGCTCGGCTTCCCGGTGCTCGTCTATGCGCGCGACCTGCCGGAGGCGAAGGCGCGCCTCCTTTCGACGGGATCGGTGCGCGTGGTCACCCAGCCGGTCGACCTGGCGCGGACGGTGCGCGAGGCCGCGCTGGTCCTCTGCCATGCCGGCCATGGCACGGTCTGCGAGGCGCTGCTCGCCGGGGTGCCGCTGCTCCTTTTGCCGCGCCAGTCGGAGCAGCGCTGGCTCTGCGACCGCGTCCGGGCGCTGGGCGCCGCCCAGATGCTGATCGCCGCGAAGGGCAGGTCGCCCGATTTCGCGGCGGCGATCCGCGACATGCTCGCGCGCCCCGCCTATGCCGAGGCGGCCGGCCGGTTCGCGCGGCGGCACGCAGGCCACGACCCGCGCATGGCGGCGGCGGCCATCGCCGACATCTGCGAGTCGATCCTCCGCCGCCCGGCGACGGCCGCCGCGGCCGGTGCGGCGACCGGCTCATGAGCCGGATCGTCCTCGCCTGGGAGCTCGGCGCCAATTTCGGCCATCTCGGCAGCCTGGCGCCGCTCGCCCGCGCTCTCGCCGCGCGGGGGCACGCGGTCGAGTTCGTGCTGCGCGAGCTCCATCGCGGGCAGGCGGTGCTGGGCGCGGACGGGTTCGGCATGCTCCAGGCGCCGCTCTGGCTCGGCCGCACGCCGCCTCTGCCGCCGGCGCCCAGCTATGCGGGGGTGATCCGCCGCTGCGGCTATCACGCGCCCGCGGTGCTGGGCGCCCTGGTCGATGCCTGGGTCGCGCTCCTCGACCTGATCGAGCCGGACCTGCTGGTGCTCGACCATGCGCCGACCGCGGTGCTCGCCGCGCGCTGCCTCGGGGTTCCGTGTGTGCGCTTCGGCACGGGCTGGGCGGCGCCGCCGGCGGAAGCGCCGCTGCCCAGCGTCGCGCCCTGGACGAAGCCCGATCCGCGCCGGCTGTGGGTGGCGGAGTCGCAGGTGCTGGCCGCCGTCAACGCCGTGCTGAAGGGGCGCGACCGCCCGCCCCTGGCGCGGCTCGCCGACCTGTTCCAGCTCGCCGGCGATGCGCTGGCGACGTTTCCGGAGCTCGACCACTACGGGGCGCGGCCGGGGGTGCGCTACTGGGGCGCGGTGGAGCGCGCGGTCGCCTCCACGCCGCCCGTCTGGCCGAAAGCGCCCGGCCCGCGCCTCTTCGGATTCGTCGACAGCCGCTACGCCGCCTTCGAGCCGCTGGTCGCCGCCCTTGCCGGGCTCGGCCTGCCGGTGCTGCTCTACGCCCGCGATCTGCCGGAGGACCGCGCCGCGTCCCTCTCGACCGCCACGCTCGGCGTCGTCACGCGGCCGGTCGATTTCGAGGCGGCGGTGCGCGCGGCGGAGCTCGTGATCTGCCATGGCGGCCATGGCGCGGTGGCGGGCGCGCTCCGCGCGGGACGGCCGCTGCTGCTGCTGCCGCGCCAGTCGGAGCAGATGCTGCTCGCCTATCGGGTGGCCGCGACCGGCGCCGCCGTGTCCGTCGCGCTCCGGCGCTCCGGCAGCGCGAATCATGCGGCGGCGCTCCGGCGCATGCTCGACTCGCCCTCCTTCGCCGCCGCGGCGCAAGGCCTCGCCGCCCGCTTCGCCGCCTACGACCGCGACGCGGGCGTCGCCGGGATCGCCGATCTCTGCGAGGCGGCGCTCGGCCGCGCCGCGCCGGCCCTCCGGCCGGCGGCGGACCGGGCAGGATGAGGGGCGGCGGCATGCGGCTCCGGTCCCGCATCCGGCGGATCCTGTTCGCCGCCTTGCTCGGCTTCGTCGGGATCTCGACTTTCCTGGTCGCGCTCTACGCCGTGGTGCCGCCGCCGATCACGCCGCTCATGGTGATCCGGCTGGTCCAGGGCGAGGGGCTGCACAAGGACTGGGTGCCGTTCGAGCAGGTGTCGCCCCATCTGGTCCGGGCCCTCATCGCCTCGGAGGACGCGCGCTACTGCACGCATTCCGGCTTCGACTGGAAGGCGATCCAGGATGCGATCGAGCGCAACCGCGAAGGCGGCCGCACCTTCGGGGCCAGCACCATCACGCAGCAGACGGCGAAGAACCTCTATCTCTGGCCGGGCCGCGATTTTCTGCGCAAGGGGCTCGAAGCCTATTTCGCGCTGCTGCTCGAGCTGTTCATGAGCAAGCAGCGCATCATGGAGCTCTACGTCAACGTGATCGAGTTCGGCCCCGGCATCTACGGCGCCGAGGCGGCGGCGCGGCACCATTTCGGCAAGAGCGCGGCCGAGCTCAGCCGCCGTGAGGCGGCGCTGCTCGCGGTCGTCCTGCCGAACCCGCGCAAGATGTCGGCCTCGAAGCCGTCGGGCTATGTCAGCAAGCGCGCCGGCACCATCCAGGCCCGCATGAACGACGCGCCGCAGATCGAGGAAGGGCGGATGCTGTGCCGGTGAGCGGGGCACGCCTCGCCCTTCGACAAGCTCAGGACGAGGCTCTTGTCGAACTCGATTCAGTCCTCATCCTGAGCTTGTCGAAGGATGAGGACGGCGTCAGTCCAGCGTCTTGCGATACCGCTTCAGGGCGACGGCGCTGGCCACGAGCAGGAACAGGGCGATCGGCCAGGTCTCGGGCATCACCTCGTTCCAGCCGTTGCCCTTGAGCAGGATGCCGCGGACGATCCGCAGGAAATGGGTGAGCGGCAGGAGCTCACCGATCGCCTGCGCCCAGCCGGGCATGCCGCGGAACGGGAACATGAAGCCCGACAGGAGAAGCGACGGCAGGAAGAAGAAGAACGCCATCTGCATCGCCTGGAGCTGGTTGCGGGCGAGGGTGGAGAAGGTGAAGCCGACCGCCAGGTTGGCGGCGATGAAGACGACGAGCGTCAGCGAGAGCAGCGTCATGCTGCCCAGCATCGGCACGTCGAACAGGAACAGCGCGGCGAGCAGGATCAGCACGACCTGGACGTAGCCGATCAGGATGTAGGGCAGGATCTTGCCCAGCATCACCTCGATCGGCCGGACCGGCATGGCGAGCAGGTTCTCCATCGTGCCGCGCTCGCGCTCCCGCGTCACCGCCAGCGCCGTCATGATCACCATGGTCATGGTCAGCACGACGCCGATCAGCCCCGGCACGATGTTGTACTGGGTGATGCCTTCCGGGTTGTAGCGCCGGTGCACGCGGAACTCGAAGGCCGGAGGCTCGCCACCGAGTGCCGCCAGCGGCCCGCGCAGATCGCGCGCGAGCGCGCGGCGCTCCAGCGCGGCGAGCGCCCCCAGCGCGTTGCTGGTGGCCGCCGGGTCGGTCGCGTCCGCCTCGACCAGCACGGCCGGCCGCAGCCCGCGCTGCAGGTCGCGGCTGAAGCCGTCCGGGATGTTCACCACGAACTGCACCTCGCCGGCGGCGATCAGGCGCTCGGCCTCCGCCTCGCTCGCCGTGCGGCGCAGGATCGCGAAATAGCCGGAGTTCTCCAGCGCGCTCACCAGATCCCGGGTGAAGATGCTGTGATCCGCCGCGCGGATCGCGGTGGGCAGCGCCTTGGGGTCGGTGTTGATGGCATAGCCGAACAGCGTCAGCTGCATCAGCGGAATGCCGACCAGCATGCCGAAGGTCAGCCGGTCGCGGCGGATCTGCACGAACTCCTTGGCGAGCACCGCCATCAGCCGGCCGAGGCTGAAGCGTTCGCTCATGGCGCGCGCTCCGGCCCGCCGGCGGCGAAATTGTCCCGCGCCTCCGCCATCAGCTGGATGAATACGTCCTCGAGGCTGGGCTCGCTCTCCTCGACGGTCACGTCCGGACGATGTCTATAGGGCTCCAGGCTGCGCGCCAGCCGGCCCACATCCGTCCCGCTCACATGGAGCGTCGCGCCGAACGGCGCCACCATCTCCGCCCCGGGCAGGCGGTCGAGCTCGGCCGCGAGCGCGTTGATATCGGGCCCGGTCACCTGCCAGGTGGAGAGGCCGGAGGCGGCCACCACCTCGTCCACCGTGCCGCGGGTCAGCAGCCGCCCATAGGCGAGATAGGCGATCTCGTGACAGCGCTCCGCCTCGTCCATGTAATGGGTGCTGACGAGCACGGTGAGCCCGCCGGCCGCGAGCGCATGGATGTGGTCCCAGAACTCGCGCCGCGCCTTGGGGTCGACGCCGGCCGTCGGCTCGTCGAGCAGCAGGAGCTGCGGGTCGTGCAGGATGCAGGCGGCGAGGGCCAGGCGCTGCTTCCAGCCGCCCGACAGCTCGCCGGCGAGCTGGCGCTGCCGATCGCCGAGGCCGAGACGCTCCAGCGCCGCATCGACCCTGCGGCGGCGGTCGGCCACGCCGTACATGCGGGCGACGAAATCGAGATTCTCGCGGATCGACAGGTCCTCGTAGAGGCTGAAGCGCTGGGTCATGTACCCGACCTGGCGCTTGATCTGCGCCGCCTCGGTGACGATGTCGTGGCCGAGGCAGGTGCCGTGCCCGGCATCGGGCGTCAGCAGGCCGCAGAGCATGCGGATCGTCGTCGTCTTGCCGCTGCCGTTCGGGCCCAGGAACCCGCAGATCTCGCCGCGGCGGACCCGGATCGACACGCCGTCCACGACGGTCCTGTCGCCGAAGCGCTTGGTCAGCCCCTCGACGTCGATGACGGTTTCGCCGTTCGGGCTCACGACGCGGGCTCCGGGCGGTGCGGCGCCACCGTCACCGGCTGGCCGGGATGCAGCATGGCTCGCTCTGCGGCCGGTTCTACGGGCCGGGCCTCGACCATGAACACCAGCTTCTCGCGCCGGCCCTCGCTGTAGATGACGGGCGGCGTGTACTCCGCCTCCGGCGCAATGAAGCTGACCGCCGCCTCGATCGGCGCCGGGCAGCCGTCGCAGGTCACCGTCAAGCGCTGGCCGAGGGCGATGCGGCCGAGATCGGTCTCCGGCACGAAGAAGCGCACGAACAGATTGCCGGGCGGCAGCAGCGAGACGACCGGCTGCCTGGCGGCGACATGCTCGCCCTCGACGAACAGCGTGTCCTCGACCAGCGCGTCGGCCGGGGCGATGCCCGACCGCTGGTCGAGCCGCCACTGCGCCTGCTCCAGCGCGGCGCGGGCCGCCGCGACCTCGGCCTCCGCCGCTTCGATCGCATCGGCCCGCCCGCCGAGCTCCGCCGTCGCCAGCCGCGCCTCGAGCTCGGCGACGCGGGCCGAATCCCGCCGATAGGCGCTGCGCGCCTCGTCGAGCCGGCTCTCGGCCGTCACCCGGCTTTCGAACAGCCGCTGCTGCCGCTCGAGCTCGGAGCGGGACAAGGCGAGGCTCGCCTCGGCCTGGCGCTTCTCCGCACGCAGCGTCGCGATCTCCTCCGGCCGCGCCCCCTTGCCGAGGTCGGCGAGCCGCGCCTCGGCGGCGGACAACCTCGCCTTCGCCTCGTCGCGCAGCGCGGTTTCCATGTCGTCGTCCAGCAGGAAGACGAGATCCCCCGCCGCGACGCTGTCGCCGCGGCGGACGGCGAGATGCTCGATCGTGCCGGCGGCGCGCGCCGCGACGCGCAGATACTCCGCCTCGACATAGCCCTGGTAGCGCACCGGCTCGTCCGCCGCCCCGAACAGCGCCGCGAGGCTCATCCAGAGGCCGGCGACCCAGTCCGCCATGGTCAGCCTCGCCGTCGCCGGGGCGCGTCGGAGGACCGCTGCGCCAGGCCTTGGGTCAGCAGCGACAGCGCGTCGCCGAGGAACGCCTCCGGGTCGAGCTGGATCTCGTCATGCCGCCCGAGCGACTGGCGCCACAGCGCCAGGAACAGAACCGGCGCGATCATCAGCCGCGTCGCATGGACCGGGTCCATCTCGCGGAACTCGCCGCGCGCCACGCCGCGCTCCAGCACCGACTGCATCAGCCGCAGGCCGCGGCTCACCACCTCGCGCAAGTAGAACCGGGCGAGCTCCGGGAAATTGCCCGATTCCGCGATGACCAGCTTCGGGATCGCCGAGACCTTCGGATCGGCCATCACGGCGGCGAAGAGGCGATAGAGCTCGGCCAGCAGATCGGCGGCGCTGCCGCGATGGGCGGCCGTCATCGCCTCCGCATCGGCGATGCGCGGGACGATGGCGCTCCTGACCACCGCCTCGAACAGCGCCTCCTTGCTGTCGAAATAGAGATAGAGCGTGCCCTTGGAGATGCCGGCCCGCCTGGCGACCTCGTCCAGCCGGGCGGCGGCGAAGCCCTTCTCCGCGAAGACGCCGAGGGCCGCCTCCAGGATCTCCGCCGGCCGCGCCTCCTTCCGCCGCTGCCAGCGCGGGGCGGCGGGGCCGGCACCTGCAGGGCGCGGATGCCTTGCGGCCATGTCGCCTCTCTCATAAATGACCAGTCAGTAAGTTAGGTGAGGGGACGCTGAGCATCAAGAGGCCCGCATGCCGTGCCATCCGACGGGGCGACAATCTTTGACAAAGCTTGGAAGGGGCCGCAGAATCGGCCGGCAGGAGGTGTGCCCATGCACGTATCGCTCACGCCGAAGCTGGAGGAGCTGGTTCGCGAAAAGGTCGAGTCCGGCCTCTACAACAATGCCAGCGAGGTGATCCGCGAGGCTCTGCGCCTGATGCAGGAGCACGACGAGATCCGCCGGCTCAAGCTGGAGCGGCTGCGCGACGAATTGGCAAAGGGCGAAGCGGACCTGGCCGCCGGCCGATCGACGGTTCTCGACGAGGATCAGGAGATCGAGGCCTTCTTCGCGCGGCTATGAAGCGCCTCGTCGTCTCGCGGGCCGCGCAATCGGACCTCGCGAGCATTGCCGACCATACCGAGCAAAGATCGGGCTGCGCCCAGCGGATCCCTCCACGACTGGAAGCGGCGCCATGGAGTTGGCGCGCGCATGCATTGACTTCGAATACGTGTACGGATAGCATCCGTGCACCCTCCGGGAGCATCGAGGATGGCGAACCGTTCTGCCACGCGCGAGGAGAGAATCGAGCTGCGGGCGACGCGGGAGGAGAAGCGCCTCCTGGCGGCGGCGGCGTCCTATGAGCGCCTCGACCTCACGAGCTTCGTCATGCGCAACGTGCTGCCGGCCGCCAAGGACGTGGTCGACCGCGCTGAACGCATCGCCCTGAGCGAGCGCGACACGGTGCGCGTGCTCGAGCTCCTGGAAAATCCGCCGAAGCCGACGCCCGCCTTGCTGGCCGCCGCCCGCAGGCGCCGTGCCCGGCAGCCGTGACGGAGGCGGTTGGCTGGCGCGAGGAGCCGATCGGCCGGCATCATGACCGCGACGGCTTCGACTGCGGATCCGACGAGTTGAACGGCTATCTCCGGCGCTATGCACGGCAGAACCACGAGTCCGGCGGCGCCAAGACCTTCCTCGCCATAGACCTCGGCAATGCGGCGCGCGTGCTCGGCTATTACGCCATCAGCCCCGGGTCGGTGGCGTTCGCCCGTGTGCCTGCGCGGCTCACGCGCAAGCTCGGCCGTTACGAGGTACCGGTCTTCCGCCTCGGCCGTCTCGCCGTATCGAAAGCCGTGCAGGGACAGGGGCTTGGCGGCGACCTTCTGCTGTCGGCGGGCGAACGGGCTTTGGCGGTTGCGTCGCAGGTCGGCGGCGTCGCGCTGGCCATCGATGCGAAGGACGCCAGGGCGGCAAGCTGGTACATGCGGTTCGGCGCCGCGCCGCTCCTCGATGATCCGCTCAAGCTGATCCTGCCCCTGAGCACAGTCGCGGAGGCGATCGAGGCTGCGGCGATAAAGCGCCCGTGAGGTGATCTACGAGAGGAGTGGTGCCGCCCTCTCGCTCGCGTTGCCGCCTTCCTCGATGCCCGCGCATGACGACGAGTTCGTGGCCGGGGCGCGAGCCAAAGCCGTGCGGCGGAGTCAGGCAAGAAAACGGCGGGGCCGCTTGCGCGGGCCCCGCCCAGGCATGACGGTTCCGAGGGAACCGTTGTTGCGCGGTCAGAAGTCCATGTCGCCCATGCCGCCGCCGGGCATGGCGGGGGCGGGCTGCTTCTTCGGCTTCTCGGCGATCATGGCCTCGGTGGTGATCAGCAGCCCCGCGACCGAGGCGGCGTCCTGCAGGGCGGTGCGCACGACCTTGGTCGGGTCGATGATGCCGGCCTTCACCAGGTCCTTGTACTCGCCTTCCTGGGCATCGAAGCCCCAGTTCGCGTCCTTGGACTCGAGCAGCTTGCCGACCACGATCGCGCCGTCGACGCCGGCGTTCTCGGCGATCTGCCGCGCCGGCGAAGCGATCGCCCGCCGCACGATGTCCACGCCGACCTGCTGGTCGTGGTTCTCGGGCTTCAGATTGGCGAGCGCCTTCACGGCATAGAGCAGGGCGACGCCGCCGCCCGGCACGATGCCT
>DAIMFL010000006.1:0-14122 GCA_036724615.1 Alphaproteobacteria bacterium
GCCTGCGCTCCCTCGCGCGGCACCACGCCGCGGCGGCGGTCGAGGCCCTGGCCGCGGTCATGCGCGATTCCTCGGCGACCCCCGCCGCGCGCGTGTCGGCGGCCGGCGCGCTGCTCGCCTGGGGCTACGGTAAGGCCAGCCAGGCCGACGACCCTGGCAAGACCCGCAAGGCGGCCGAGCAGGTGATCCGCCTGGTCTGGGGCGGCGACGATGCGTGACGAGGCGCCGGGCGAGACGTCGCGGCCGGAGACGGTCGTCGAGCTGTACAGGCCACGGCCGCTGCAGGCGCGGCTGCACAGGAGCCTGAAGCGGTTCAACGTGCTGGTGGCGCATCGGCGGTTCGGGAAGACCGTGTTCTGCGTCAACGAGCTGATCGCCCGGGCGGCGGCGAACCGGCTGGAGCGGCCGCGCTACGCCTATGTCGCGCCGCTGTTCACCCAGGCCAAGGACGTGGCCTGGGAATATCTGAAGAGATACACCGCGCCGGTCCCGGGCGTGGCGGTGCACGAGACCGAGCTTCGCGTCGACCTGCCGGGCGGCGCCCGCATCCGGCTCTACGGCGCCGACAATCCGGACCGGCTGCGCGGGCTCTATCTCGACGGCGTCGTGCTGGACGAGTACGCGCAGATCCACCCGAGGCTCTGGGCGGAGGTGATCCGTCCCGCCCTCGCGGACCGCCAGGGCTGGGCCGTGTTCATTGGCACGCCGATGGGCCGCAACCAGCTTCACGAGATCTATCAGCATGCGCGGCGCGAGCCGGACTGGTACGCGGCGATATTCCGGGCGAGCGAGACCGGGGTGATCCCGGCGGCCGAGCTCGAGGCGGCGCAGCGCGCGATGAGCGAGGAGCAGTATGCGCAGGAGTTCGAGTGCAGCTTCGACGCGGCGGTGCTCGGCGCCTATTACGGCAAGCTGCTGGCCGCGGCCGACCGGGACGGGCGGATCGCGGCGGTGCCGTGGGATCCGGCTTTGCCGGTCCATACCGCCTGGGACCTGGGGATCGGCGATTCGACGGCGATCTGGTTCTGCCAGCGGGCGGGCCTCGAGGTGCGGCTGATCGACTATTACGAGGCGTCCGGGGTGGGGCTCGATCACTATGCCCGCGCCTTGGGCGAGCGGGCCTATGTCTATGGAGAGCACATCCTGCCGCACGACGCCGCGGTGAAAGAGCTCGGCACCGGCAAGAGCCGGGTCGAGACCCTGGCGAGCCTCGGCATCCGCCCGCGCGTGCTGCCCATGATGAAGGTCGAGGACGGCATCAACGCGGCGCGCATCCTGCTGCCGCAATGCCGGTTCGACGCCGAGCGCTGCCGGCGCGGCATCGAGGCGCTGCGGCAGCACCGGCGGGAATGGGACGAGCGGCTGCGCGCCTTCAAGGCCCGGCCGCTCCACGACTGGACGAGCCACGCGGCCGACGCCTTCCGCTACCTGGCGCAGGGGCTGCGACCGGAGGACGCGTCCTGGGCCAGGCCGATCAGATACAGCAATCGCGGGATCGTGTGAGCGAGGCCCGCCGCTTCTCGGAAAGGAGCGCACGATGATGCGATCGGGGCCTCGATCGTGGATGACGTCTGGAGTCAGCTCCCGGATCGGAGCGGACGGCAGCACTTGGACGAGCAGCTTCAGGCCCAGCTTCCTATCCGAACAGAATGCACTGGCGACCCTCGGGCAGACGAATCTGAAGGGAACGGGCAGTTTCACTTTTCGCCGTGAGGGCGACCGTATTCGCTTTGACGGCATTGTCGGCATGTCAGTCGATGACAACTATGACTGGGAAGAAGGCGAGTGGGGGCTGGTCCCGAGACCAGACGAATCATTCCCGTGGATCGAGCAGAATCGCCACGACGACGCCATAAAGTTACAAAACCATAGAAACGCGAGACCTTTTAGATTATTCTCGCAATGGTGGAAAAACGTGCGCGGCACCATGATCGTCCGCGGCAAGCGCCTTACCCTCGAAACAATGCATTGGCAGGACAGGCAACGGTGACGGTGGTGGCTGACGGTGCGACAGCGCGCCTCTGGAGAACGCACCGCCTGCGGGTCGCATTTGCGGTGAGTGTTCTAATCAATCTGTCTTTCGCCGTGAGGCTCGCGGTCTTTGAGCAATATGTCCAGGTCAAGCCAATCTGCTGGACTAACCACGACGGTCTCGTCGTGCTCGATGGGCCGCAGACCTTCCGCTACATGGATGCGTTTCGCGACGTCGGCGGCCGCTATGACATTCGGCTGGACGCCGAAGGTTACTACTACGTCTCGTTACTGGACTACTGGTTGAACGAAGAATACTTCTGGAACGCCACCATGAAGATCGTCAACTGGCTGGTCTGGGAGCACGGCGACGAGATGAATCTGCCGCCCTACAAGATCGAAGGGCCCGACCGGGTGAAGGTGACGTGCGAGCTGACTCGTGCTGTGGCGATCGAAGCTTCGCCCGATCAGCAGTCGCTACAGATAGCCAGATAGGGGAACCGGCGCGCAGGTGCGCCGGCGACCATAGTTCACAAGACGACCGCCGGTGTGCGCTCTGCCCAGGCGGCGAGCCTTCATTCCCCACGTCCCAGGAAAGTCCGATGAGCATCATGACCGATGCGCGGCTGCGGCTGCTCGAAGTCCGCGTCGCGGAGATCGAGCGCCGGCTGGCGGAACGCAATGAGCCGGTGGCCGAAGCGGACACCGGGTCGATCGCACCGCCGAAGCGCAGGGCGAAGCGGAAGAGCGCGCACAAACCCCGGAAGCGGAGCAGGAAAGCGACATGACCAGGATGAGCGAGCAGGAGCTGAAGGCGATTGTCGCCGCCGAGATCGCCGACGCTGCGGCCTTCGCCGGCGGCCGGCTGGCCGAGGAGCGCCGGCGGGCGCTCGACTACTACCTGGGCGAGCCGTTCGGCAACGAGCAGGAGGGCCGCAGCCGGGTGATCTCCACCGACGTGGCGGACACGATCGAGTGGATCCTGCCGAGCCTGCTCCGGATCTTCACCGCCGGGGAGGACGTGGTGCGCTTCGAGCCCACCGGCCCGGAGGACGAGGAGGTGGCGCGCCAGGCCACGGAATACGTGAACTGGATCTTCCAGCGCGACAACCCGGGCTTCCTGATCTTCTACACCCTGTTCAAGGACGCGTTGCTGCAGAAGAACGGCGTCGCGAAGATCTGGTGGGACGAGGACGAATCGGCCGAGCGCGAGACCTATCTGCGCAAGACGTTCCCGGAGCTGCAGCTGCTGCTGTCCGATCCGGACGTCGAGCCGGTCGAGCACAGCGCGTACGAGGACAGGATCGTGCTGGCGGGGCCGGACGGCCTGCCGGCCGAGGAAGCGGCGGTGCTGCACGACGTGACGGTGATCCGGCGGCGCCGGCGCGGGCGCGTGCGGATCGAGCCGGTGCCGCCGGAGGAGTTCCTGATCTCGCGCCGCGCGCGCGCTCTGAACGACGCGGGGTTCGTGGCGCATCGCGTGCGCCGCAGCGTCTCGGAGCTCACCGCGGCGGGATACGATCGCGGGCTGATCGACCGGCTGGCCGGCGCCGACGCGCCGGACCTGACGCCGGAAGCGCAGTCCCGGCGCCGGCTGGAGGTGGTGGCGTGGCCGGGAAGCGCCGGCGAGGCCGACCGCAGCCGGCGCGAGCTGTGGGTGACGGAGTGCTATCTCCGGGTCGACTGGGACGGCGACGGCATCGCGGAGCGCCGCAAGGTGACGGTCGCCGGGGACGGGCAGGAGATCCTCGACAACGAGCCGTTCGACGGCGTGCCCTTCGTGGCGCTGACTCCGATCATCATGCCGCATTGCTTCTACGGCCTGTCGGTGGCGGACCTGGTCATGGATCTGCAGCTGATCAAGTCGACGATCCTGCGGCAGATCCTGGACAACCTCTATCTCAGCAACAACGGACGCCACGTGATCAGCGACCAGGTGAACCTGGACGACATGATGACCTCGCGGCCGGGCGGCATCGTGCGGCTGAAGAGCGGCGCCGTGCCGGGCCAGGGCCATGTGATGCCGCTCGAGACGCCGCTGGTCGCGGCCGCGGCCTTCCCGGTGCTGGAGTATCTGGACGGCGTCCGCGAGGGGCGCACCGGGGTCACGCGCTATACCCAGGGGCTCGATGCCGACAGCCTCAACAAGACGGCGACCGGCATCAGCCAGATCATGGCGGCGGCGCAGCAGCGCATCGAGCTGATCGCGCGCGTGTTCGCGGAGACGGGCGTCAAGGACCTGTTCCGCCAGATCCTGCGGCTGGTCGGGCGGCACCAGAACGCGCCGCGGATCATCCGGCTGCGGAACCGGTGGGTGCCGATGGATCCGCGGAGCTGGAGCACCGAGATGGACGTCTCGGTCAATGTCGGGCTCGGCACCGGCAACCGCGACCAGATGCTCGGCCACCTGCACACGATCCTCGGCATCCAGGCGCAGGCGATCCAGCAGCAGGGCGGGGTGGACGGGCCGCTGGTCCGGCTCGACAACGTCTACAACACCCTGGCGAAGATCGTGGAGAACGCCGGGCTGAAGCCGGCCGAAGCCTATTTCAGCCGGCCGTCCGACCAGCCGGCGCCCCCGCCGCCGTCATCGGCCGCGCCGCCGCCCGATCCGCAGCTCCTCATGCTGGAGCAGCAGGCGAAGGTCGACGCGGCGCGGATCGCGCTCGCCGAGCGCAAGACCGCCGCCGAGCTCGCCCTCGACCGCGCCAGGCTCGCGGCCGAGATGGAGCTGAAGCGGGACGAGCTCGAGGCCAGGCTCGCGCTGAAGCAGGAGGAGATGCTGATGCGCGCCGCGACGGCACGCGACGGGGAGGCCGCACGATGAGCCTGGAGGCGGAACGCCGGCGCGGCGAAGAGGCGCGGCGCCTGCTCGACGATCCGCTGCTGTCGGAGGCGTTCGCGACCGTCGAGGCGCGGCTGCGCAGCCAGTGGGAGGCGAGCGCCGAGGGAGAGACCGCGAAGCGGGAGCGGCTGTGGCTCATGGTCAGGCTGCTCGGGCATCTGCGCGGGATCCTGACCGAGGCCGCCGAGACCGGCCGCCTGGCCGACCTGCAGCTGCGGGCGATCGAAGCTGCCCGCGATCCGGAACAGTTCAGCGCAAAGGAGTGACCAGATGACCGACGCAGCGACGCAGGAAACGGCACCTGCAGCCGACACGCTCGGGCTCGACGGGGCCGCGCGCGCGATCGAGCGGATCCTGACCGGCGAGGCGCCGCGCCGTCGCCGCGGTGGCGTCGACGCGGAGCGCGTCCGGGACGAGTCGCCGGACGACGGCGGTCAGGCGCCCGTCACGGACGACCGGAGCGCCGATCCGAACGGGGCGGAGGACGGTGCCGCGGAGCCGGAGGACGAAGGGCGGGCCGAGGACGAAGGCGCGCTCTATGCCGTGAAGCTCGACGGGGAGGAGCAGCGGGTCACGCTGGACGAGCTGGTCCGCGGCTATCAGCGCAACGCGGACTACACGCGCAAGACCATGAAGCTCGCGGAGGAGCGGCGGGAGCTCGCGGAGCTGCGCCGCGACGCGGAGCAGCAGCGGGCCCGTGCCGAGGCGGAGCGCCGGCAGTACACGACGGAGCTCGACTCGGCAATTCCGATGCTGCGCGAGCAGCTTCTGAAGCATTTCGGCGGGATCGACTGGGCGAAGCTGGCGGCCGAGGAGCCGCAGCGCTTCGCCGAGCTCGCCCCCGCCTTCGAGACGCTCTCCGGCCAGCTGCAGCAAGCCGAGGCGATGCGCCATCGGCTCCGGCAGCAGCAACGGCAGACGGAGGCGGAGGTGCAGCAGGCGCGCCTGCGCTATCGCAACGAGCAGTGGCGCGCCCTGGTGAGGCACCTGCCGGAGCTGGCCGAGCCGGCCGCAGCCCGGCGCGAGGTGCTGGCCATGACGGAGTATCTGACGGAGGCCGGCTATTCACGGGAGGAGCTCGACCGGCTGGTCGACCACCGCGACTTCATCCTGGCGCGCAAGGCGATGCTCTACGACAGGATGGCAGGGTCGAAGGGCAAGGTCGAAGAGCGGGTGCGGGCGCTTCCCAAGGTGCAACGGCCGGGCGTCGCCGCGTCGCGCCGCGACGGCAGACAGGAACGCCGGGCCGCTCTCATGAACCGGCTCCGGCGCTCGGGCAGCACGGAGGACGCGGCCCGGGCGATCGAGGAGCTTCTCTAGAGGAGATGCCAGATGGCACAGCCGACCAACACGTTCGACAGCTACGACGCGGTGGGCAACCGCGAGGACCTGTCGGACATCATCTACAATCTCTCGCCCACCGCGACGCCGTTCCTGACCATGGCGTCGAAGGCCAAGGCGAAGAACACCTATCACGAATGGCAGACCGATGCGCTGGCCGCCGCCGGCCCGAATGCGGTGATCGAGGGCGACGACGCGACGCTCGACGCGACGCAGCCGACCAGCCGGGTCGGCAACTACACCCAGATCTCCGACAAGACGGTGGTGGTGAGCGGGACCCAGGAGGCGACCGACAAGGCCGGCCGCAAGTCCGAGCTCAGCTACCAGCTCGCCAAGAAGGCGAAGGAGCTGAAGCGCGACATGGAGTACGTGCTGACCGGCAACCAGGCCTCGGCCGCCGGCAACAGCACGACCGCGCGCACGACCGGCTCGGTCGAGGCCTGGCTCACCAGCAACGTGAGCCGCGGCACCGGCGGCACGTCCGGCGGGTTCTCCGGCGGCACGGTGGCCGCGGCGGCGGACGGGACGCAGCGCGCCTTCACCGAGACGCTGCTCAAGACGGTGATCCAGTCCTGCTGGCAGAACGGCGGCGATCCCTCGACCATCCTGGTCGGCCCGAAGAACAAGGCGGCGGCCTCCGCCTTCACCGGAATCGCCACGCAGTACCGGGACAACAAGGAGGCCCGGCCGGCGACGATCATCGCCGCGGCCGACGTCTATGTGAGCGACTTCGGCGAGCACAGGATCGTGGCCTCGCGCTTCAGCCGCGACCGCTCGGCCCTGGTGCTCGACATGGAGTACTGGGGCGTCGCCTATCTGCGGCCGTTCCAGCAGAACGAGCTGGCGAAGACCGGCGACAGCGTGAAGTACCAGCTGCTGGCCGAATACGCGCTGGTGGCGAAGCAGCAGGCCTCGTCGGGCGTGGTGGCGGACCTGACGACGCCGTAAGAAGACGGCCGATTCCTGCCGGCAGCCCGGCCACCGGGGCCGGCGGTCGGTGACACGACTGCGGGGCGGCTCTTCAGCAGAGCCGCCCCGTTCTTTTGACCAGGGAGACGTCCGATGCTCATGCCGATGCCGCGCGAGAGGGGCGGGGGAATAGAGGAGTTTCCTCGACGGAACGCCGTCGATCCCTGGCGTTTCGTGCTGATTCCGCCGCAGGAGGATTCCGCGTACGGCCTGCTCGACCCGCACCTCGCGGAGGAGCCTGGCCTGCCGGATGAAGGGCTACTGAGTCCGGCCAATCTGCGGCAGGCGCCAATGGGAGAGGAATTGCCGATCCCCGCCGAGAAGCCGGCGCCACCGTTTCGGTTGAGCGACACCGAACGTCAGAGGATGATCGATCGGCTGATCCATCGCGAAGGTGGATATGTAAACGATCCGCGTGATAGGGGTGGGCCAACGAACTACGGCGTCACGCAGATCGCTATCGACGATTACAACCGCCTAATGGGCATGGAAAGCGGAACGCTGCTCCAGAAACCTCCACCTGCGCTCAGCAGGGTGGAAGCCGAAGCCGTTCTCGACAAAATCCTCAGTGCTTACAAGTTCGATCGAATCCATGATGATCTGCTGCGTGAGCAGATCTTCGACATGGCTGTGAACCACGGTCCGGGCCAAGCCGTTGGTCTTCTACAGGAAGTATTGAACATTAATGGTTATCTGGTCTCTGTCGATGGGATACTTGGCCCGGAAACCCGGAACACCCTGAACAAGCTTTCATTGGATGCCGACCTCAAGCGGCGAGTCAATAACGATCTGGTGAAGCGCCGGGAGGATTTCTATCGAACGCTAATACAGCAGGACCCGACGCAGAAGGGCTTCGAGAGAAGCTGGTACCGCCGGGCGAGGTCATTCCTGCTTCTACCGCCGCCACCCTACTAGGGCTCGGTTGCTATGCGGCCGGGAATTGCCAAAGGCCATCTTTCCCTGCACAATGGTCCGCAACCGATGGTAGATAATGTGATTGATGCCATGACCAGATGCATGTCAGTTCGGCTGTGGCTCGGCTCATTCCATCCTTCGCCTGCAACCGCCGTTCTTGTACTGGCAGTCATCGCGTGGGGGAGTGTCGCAACGGCAAATCCTGCGCGCGCTGGTGAAGGTGATGAGCCCGGAAGTGAGCGGGAGCGGGTGGAATCGGCCATCCAGGCGTGTTGGGCGTTGTCGGAACGCGAGCGCGCACTCGGGAGCACCGCAGCGATGCGGCATGGGGCGGCGGTATCGATAGCCTGCCTGGAAAGAGCCTTGCAGAACGAGCTGCGGGCGCTCCTTACCGCGAGTTCGTATGCGGAGCTCGACCTGCCAAAGAGGCTCGAATCGCTGAGCGATTCATACCAGTCGATCTACTGGCAGCTCTACAATGGCAGCCGTCCAGACGAGAGCTGGAGGGGCACCATGTACCAGGTGTTTCATCTCAGTGCATATGCGCGCCTTCTGGAGAGCATGATTCGCGATGCAGCAGCCGAGCGAGAGGCAACCACGCCGTGATCTGGCGCAGTGCCGCGGAGCATCGGGATCGGATGAATCAGTACAGGTGAGCGGCACGCGCCGCGTGTCAGATCTGCGGGAGGGGGATCCGGATCAGCAATCTTTCGTCGGCTACCGGACGGCGGGCCACTGGGACGCGGCCGATGGCAGCGTCCCCGGATTCAAAACCGAGACACTATCGGCCGGATCAATAGGATTGACGTCCTAGGTCGAGTCGCGTAGGATCATAAATGTTCGCTGGGCTGCTGCGCCCGGCCTTTCAAACGCCCGCCGGGTTCCGGCGGGCGTTTTTCGTCGGGAGATCGCCCATGTCGCGCCGGCTGCTCGATCGCGATCCGCTGTCGGGCCTCGTCGAATATCACCACTACGACGCGGCGACCGGGCGGAGCTACATCGAGACGGTGCAGGACGTGGCGCCGATCCTGGAGCGCAACAAGGCGCTGCAGAACGCCGGCGACCGGGGCTGGTCGGCGAGCCGCGAGCTGCGCCGGGCGGCGACCATCCCCGACATCATCATCCTGAAATGGCGGAGCGAGGAGGGGATCGACGTGTTCGACCCCAACGACTGGCCCGCGGTGAAGCGGAAGCTCAACAGCAGCGAGTATCGATGGCTGCGCACCGCGCCCGGCCGGATCTGAGCCGGCACGCCGAAAAGTTTCGAGGAGCGGACGATGGCCCTGGGCACCTATAGCGAGCTTCAGGCGGCGGCAGCGAGCTGGCTGGCGCGTCCCGGCGACCCGACGCTGACGCCGTCCATTCCCGATTTCGTGCGGCTCGCCGAGGCGCGGATCCATCGCGACCTGCGGCTGCGCGCCATGGAGGCGCGGGCGACGGCGGAGATCGACTCGGCTCATGTCGCATTGCCGGAGGGGTTCCTGGAGATGCGGAGCTTCCGGCTGAACACGGATCCGGCGACCCGGCTCGAGCTTCTGTCGCCGGAGGAGATGGACCGGCCGGGGCTCGCGTCGCGGTCGGGACTCCCGCGCTGGTACAGCGTGCTCGGCGGCGAGATCCGGCTCGCGCCGGCGCCGGATGCGCCCTACGTGGCGGAGATGACCTATTGGAAGCGGTTCGCACCGCTCGGCATCGCCGAGCCGACGAACTGGCTGCTGGAGAACGCACCCGACGTCTATCTGTACGCCACGCTGATGGAAGCGACGGCCTTCATCGGCAATGACGAGCGGCTGCCGCTGTGGACCGCCGCCTATGACCGTGCGGTGGCGGCGCTGCAGAGCTCCGACGATCGCGGGACCTGGAGCGGCGCCCTGCCGCAGGTGCGGGGCGACTCGGCGGCCGTCTGACCCGCCTCGCGAGAGACGGCGCTCACGCGGACGTCCGCAAGCCGTCCCGCCAGTCTCATGCGGCCAAGTTGCCGGCGCAGGACAAACATGGAGGAGTCGACATGGCGATCACGCAGGCGATGTGCACCAGCTTCAAGGTGGAGCTGATGCAGGGGACCCATAACTTCAACGCGAGCGGCGGCGACGTCTTCAAGATCGCGCTCTACACGAGCGCGGCGACGCTGGGCGCGGGGACCACGGCCTATACGAGCAGCAACGAGCTCGCCGGCGCCGGCTATACGGCCGGCGGCAATACGCTGACCCGCGTCGACCCGACCAGCTCGGGCACGACGGCGTTCATCGATTTCGCCGATACGTCGTGGACGGGAGCGAGCTTCACGGCGCGGGGCGCCCTCATCTACAACGCGACCGACGGGAACCGTGCCGTCTGCGTGCTCGACTTCGGCAGCGACAAGACGGTGTCGGACGGGACCTTCACGATCCAGTTCCCGACCCCCGACGCCGCCAACGCCATCGTCCGGATCGCCTGATCGGCTGCGGTCGAGGATCGACAGGTGGCGATCGCCCGATACGGCACGGTCACGACCGACAGTGCGACGGACGTCAACACCACGCGGGCGACGTCCCACACGGTCGAGGCCGGCGCCGACCGGCTGCTGATCTATATCGTCGGGATCGAGGACGGCTCGGCCGTGCCGAGCCAGGCGCCCGTGTTCAACGGCGTCGCCATGACCCTGGCGCACTCCGTCGTCTCGGGCAGCACCAAGGCCTATCTCTACTACCTGGCCGCGCCGGACGCCGTCACGGCCGACATATCGATCACCTTCACCAATAACTGCGACGATTTCTGCTGTATCGCGGCGAACTTCTCCGGCGTCGACCAGTCGGCCCCGCTCGGCACCAGCGCATCGCAGACGGACGGCGCGTCGCCCTACGACATTTCGCTCGCCGTCGGCGCGGGATCCCTGCTGGTCGGCGGATGCTGCGTCTCCTCGGGAAGCGCCCTGCCGTTCACCCCGGCGGCCGGGCTGACGGAGCTCGGCAGCACGCGCAACGGCGCGGCGGGCACGAACATCTCCCTGTTCGGCGGCTACCGCGTCGCCGATGCGGCGGAGACATATCCGGCCGGATGCAGCGCCGCGGCGAGCACGACCGGCACGCTCATCGCCGCCGAGTTCATGCCGGCCGCGGCGGGGACGGATGCCACGGCGGCCCTAACCGGCGTTGCTGCACAGCAAGTCGCGGGCAGCCCGGAGGTGACGGCCGATGTGACGGTCGTGGCGGCCGGCGTGGCCGCGGCAGGCGTCGGCGGGGCGCCGACGGCGATATCGGTGGTGCTGCAGACCCTGGTGGGGGTGAGCGGCGCGGCGGCGCCGGGCTGGCTCACGGCCCGGGCCGGCGGGACTGCCGCCGCCAGCGGACTGGGAGTGGCGGGGCTGACGGGCGGCGTCATCGCGGCCTTCGGCGCGCGCGTCGTCGCAACGGGACTGACGGCGACGGGCGCAGCCGGATCGATCGGGGTCGGGCAGCAAGGGGCCCTTGCCGCAACAGGAACGGCAGCGGCCACGGCGCTCGGCATCGTGTCGGCCCGGACGAGCCTTGCCGTGGCCGTCGCGGGGATCGGCGCCTCCGGCGCCCCAGGTTCGGCCACGGCTTCGGCGGTCGTCACGCAGGAGCTCTCCGGCGTCCTGGCCGGAGGCGGCCTCGGCTGGCTTCTGCCAAGGCTGGACGCGAGCGTGCCCGCCGCGCCGGCCCTGCTGCTGCTCGACTGCGGGCAGGTGAGGGTCGCGGGCGTCGGCTGGTCGCGGAGTCCCTCGAGCGCGATCGCATGGATCGAGCCACCCGAACCCGACGCGGACTGGACGACGCCCGATAGAGGGGAGCAGGGCTGGAGCCCCGTTCCGGCGAACATGGCGAGCTGGACGCCGGCATCGCGCGCGAATGGAGGCTGGATGCGATGATCCCGATCGGCGAGTTCCGGCCCGACCTGCCGGCCTTCGAGAACGGCGGAGCGACCGTCGCGCTCAACGTCGTGCCGACGGCGACGAGCTATCGCCCCCTCGGCGGCCTCGAGCCGTACTCGGCCGGCCTGGCGGCGCGATGCCAGGGCGCCTTCGCGACCCGCGATTCGAACGGAGTCGTGCACAACTTCGCCGGCGACGCGACCGGGCTCCATGTGCTGAACGGGCAGAGCTGGAGCGATGCCACCCGTACGAGCGGCGGGGCCTATGCCACGCCGGCGGACGGCGCCTGGCGCTTCGCCCAGTTCGGCAAGCTGGTGATCGCGATGAACGGCGTCGACGCGCCGCAGAAATGGCTGCTCGGGACCAGCTCGCGGTTCGAGGCGCTGGGCGGCAGCCCGCCGGTCGCGCGGGCCGTCGCGGTGGTGCGCGACTTCCTGGTGATGGGGCGGGTGAGCGGCTATGCCAACCGCGTGCAGTGGTCCGCCATCGACGACGCCGAGGACTGGTCGCCGTCTGCCACGACCCAGGCGGACAGCCAGGACCTGCCCGACGGCGGGCGGGTCCAGGGGCTGGTCGGCGGCGAGTACGGCACCGTGCTGCAGGAGCGTTCCATCAAGCGGATGACCTATGTCGGCGCGCCGGTCATCTTCCAGTTCGACGAGATCGCGCATAATCGCGGCACGGTCGCGGAGGGCTCGGTCGCGCATTTCGACTCGACGATCTTCTTCCTGGACACGGACGGGTTCCATGCGCTGGTCGACGGGCGGCAGGTGATGCCGATCGGCGACCAGAAGGTCGACAAGACGTTCTGGCGCAGCGTGAACCAGTCCCATCTGCACCGGATCACGGCGGCGATCGATCCGATCAGCAAGCTCTACGTCCTGTCCTATCCCGGACAGGACAGCGCGAGCGGCACGCCCAATCGCCTGCTGATCTACAACTGGACCTCGGGGCGCTGGTCGGAAGGGGAGGTGGAGGCGGAGATCGTGTACCGCTCCCTCTCCGGCGCGTCGCACAGCCTGGACAGCCTGGATTCGGTTTCGGCGAGCCTGGACGCGCTCGGGTTCTCCCTCGACTCGCGCATCTGGGCGGGAGGGGTGGCCCTGCTGTCCGCCTTCGACACGAGCCACCGGCTCGCCCTGTTCACCGGCGCGAGCCTGCCGGCGACGGTGGAGACGGGCGAGGTGCAGCTCTTCCCCGGACGGCGCGCGCTGGTCAGCTCGGTGCGGCCGGTGGTGGACGGCGGATCGCCGAACGTCCGGGTCGGCACGCGCAACCGGACGATGGACCCGGTGACCTGGAGCGCGCAATCCGACGTGAACCCGCAGGGCGAATGCCCCGTGCGCTCCGCCGGCCGATACCACCGGGCGCGGCTGTCGCTCGGCGCCAGCGAGGCCTGGGAGCATCTCCAGGGGCTCGACTTCGCCGCCAGGCCGGAGGGGCTGCAGTGACGACGGGATTCCCGGGGCTGGCGGCCGGCAGCGATCCGCGCGAGCTGGCCGCCGTGGTGAACCGGATGAATCTCGGTCGGCTGAACTGCGTGGGAGAGGTGACGCTGCTGCCGGACCAGACGAGCACGGTCGTGGCCGACAGCAGGGTCACGGCGGGAAGCTTCGTCGGCCTGACCCCGCTCACTGCGGCGGCTGCGGCGGAGCTGGCGTCCGGCGCGGTCTACGTGGCGGCGCGCGCGCAGGGCGGCTTCACCCTCGCCCACGCCAGCTCGGCCGGCGCCGCTCGAAGCTTCGTCTACGTGATCATCGGCTGACGAGTTCGCCGCCGCGTCCGACCGGAAGAGGCGCGGCGGCAGGGACGCCGCTTGCGCGACATATGCGCGGGCGCGGCGGCGGTGACGGACCGCGCCGATGGCCGCCGGAGCGCAGGCGGCGTCCCGCAATCTTCGGCGGATCGAGCCGCCGTGCTGCCAACCACATCACAGGAGCCAGTCTCATGCTGCTCGGACAACTGCCCGGCCAGGGATGGGCCGGATCGACGACGGCCGCGCTGCCGTCCTATGCGACGGCGATCGGCCATTTCCTCGACCGGTTCGGGCCGTACCGGCTGCAGCCCTATGCGCTGCCGCCGATCCCCGATTTCAGCCTCTATCAGCCGCCGCCGGTGCCGCTGCCGCCGCCCATGCAGCCGCCCCGACGGCGCGCGCGACAGCAGCCTTGGGCGTGGCAGTTTCCGGCCGGCTTCGACCGCGGCGGCCA
>DAIMFL010000006.1:14222-21178 GCA_036724615.1 Alphaproteobacteria bacterium
CGTGCCGCGCTGCTGGCGCGCGACATGCAGCTCTGGATCGCGGTCGGCGCAGCGGGCCGCGGGATCGAATCGGTCTGCGTCACCGAGCTGGTCAGGTATCCGCAAGAGAAACGCTGCGGCCTGGTGTTCTGCGCCGGCCGCCGCCCGGAGCGCTGGCTGCATCACCTGGACGAGATCGCCGGCTGGGCGCGCGCGCAGGGCTGCGCCGCGCTCGAGCTCCAGGGCCGGCCGGGCTGGGAGAAGCTGCTCCCCGGCTGGGAAAAGACGCACGTGCTTCTGCGCAAACGGATCTGAAGGAGATATCAGCGATGTCCGGAGGAAGCGGAACGACCACGACGGTCCAGCAGGCCGACCCGTGGTCGAAGCAGCAGCCTTATCTGGAGGAGGTCTTCCGAGAGGCGCAACGGCTGTATCAGCAGCCGGGGCCGTATTACTACCCGGGCCAGACGACGGCCTCGTTCTCGCCCGAGTCCGAGCTGGCGATGACGGCGCAGGCGGCCCGCGCCATGAGCGGCTCGCCTTTGGCGGCCGCGTCCGGGCAGGAGATCCTCGGCACGCTGGGCGGGCAGTATCTGAACGCCGGCAACCCCTATTTCAGCGGCATGGTCGGCCGGGTCGCGAACGAGCTCCGGCCGCGGCTCGACAGCCAGTTCGCGGCCTCCGGTCGCTATGCGAGCGGCGCGCATCAGGAGGCGGCGACGCGGGCCCTGGCGGACGCCGCCTCTTCGCTCGCCTATCAGAACTATGCGGACGAGCGCGCCAGAATGCAGCAGGCCGCGCAGCTCGCGCCGCAGCTGGCGCAGCTCGACTATGCCGACATCGCGCAGCTCGGCGCCGTCGGCAAGGCCCGCGAGCAGATGCAGCAGGCGCTGATCAACGAGCAGATCGCGCGGTTCAACTTCGCGCAGCAGCTGCCGGCCAACAAGCTCGCCCAGTATTCGGGGCTGATCCAGGGAAACTACGGCGGGACGACCACGACGACCGCCCCGAGCGAGAGCGACGGGCTGCTGGCCGGCGCCAAGGCCGGGTTCGGTCTCGCCGAAGGGATCTTCAACTCGACCCTGCCCTGGCCGGCCGGGCTGCTCACGGCCGGGCTGGGCGCGATTCTCGGCGGGCTGTGACGGCCGCGCGAGCGCGACGACCGACACGCGACAGACGGAGACGACCATGGCCGGACTGCGGACCTATTCGACAACCGCCGCGGCGAACACCGCCCTGTTTCCCGAAGGCATGGCGCCCTCGGCGGTCAACGACGGCATGCGCCAGGTCCAGGCGGACATCCGCGGCTGGTACCAGGACGCGGAGTGGATCGACCTGGGGCATGCGCCGGTCTATGCCGGCACGACCACGTTCACGCTGAGCGGCGACCAGACCGCGGTCTACCATGCCGGGCGGCGGCTGCGCGCGATCGGCGCCGCCCCGTTCACCATCTACGGCACGGTCACCGGCGCGAGCTACGCCAGCGAGACGACGGTGACCGTCGCGTGGGATGCCGGCGGGCTCGACAACACGCTGACCCGCGTGGCGGTCGGGGCGCTGAGCGCCGCCAATGCGGCCATGCCGCGCGCCACCGCCGCGATCGCCGGCGCAGTCGAGCTCGCGACCGACGGCGAGACCCAGGCAGGCAGCGATCCGGCACGGGCGGTGACGCCGGCCGGCCTCGCCGCGGCGGCCGCCTTTCAGGGCCGGCAGACGATCTGGGTGCCCGCCACGGCGATGGTCGCGCGCCTCACCAGCGGCGCGGCGCAGGGAACGATCGAAAGCGCCGCCCACAAGGTGATGCGGCGCAGCCTGGATTTCGACGGCGCGACGAAGGAGTTCGCGCAGTTCGCAGTGGGCATGCCGAAATCCTGGAGCGGCGGAACGGTCAGCGCGGAATTCCTGTGGACGGCCGCGAGCGGCAGCGGCGGGGTGATCTGGGGGCTGCAGGCCGTCGCGCTGTCCGACAACGACACGATCGACCAGGCGTTCGGCACCGCCCAGGAGGTCGGCGACACGCTGCTCGCCGCCGGCGACATGCATCGCTCGTCGGAGACGGCGCCGATCCTGGTCGGCGGCTCGCCGGCGGCGGGCGACCTCATCGTCTTCCAGGTCTATCGCCATCCGGCAGGGGCCGCCGACACGCTGAGCGCCGACGCGCAGCTGATCGGGCTGCGCCTGTTCTACAGCACGGGGGCGAAGAACGATGCTTAGCGTCACGCAGCTCGCGGGCTTCGGCAGCGGCGGCCAGAGCTTCACCGAGAAGACCGTGTTCGCCACCGCGACGACGGGGACGCCGTTCGTCGTTCCCGGCCAGGTCGCCGAGATCATCGTGAAGGCATGGGGAGCGGGCGGCGGCGGCGGAAGCGGCAACACCGTCGGCCGCACCGGCGGAAACGGCGGCGGTGGCGGGTTTGCTCAAGCCAAGATCGCCACTGAACCTGGCGAAACCCTCACAATTCGTGTGGGAGGCGGCGGTGCCGGCGCAGACGTTCCAGGTCGACCCGGGGCTGGCGGAGGGTACTCAGGAATCTTCCGTCAAACGGTACCTCTCCTTATTGCAGGTGGCGGAGGTGGAGGAGGAGGTAGTGAGGCTTCGGGCACAGCAGGAGCGGGTGGCTCAGGAGGAGGCACGAATGGGAGCCCGGGAGGGAATGGATCAGGTGCGCTCACAGCGGGTGGGGGAGGCAGCCAGTCAGCAGGAGGAGCGGCTGGGGCCTTCAATGGCGAAGTAGGGGAAGCGGATGGACGCTACGAAGGAGGAGACGGCGGGGGCGTCGGGATCGGAGCTGTTGGCGGAGTAAACGGTGGCGGTAGTGGAGGTTATGACAATGGGAATGGTGGCGCTGGCGGCGGTGGCTATTACGGCGGAGGCGGCGGAGGCGGAACGGGATTGAGCAGAGGCGCAGGCGGTGGTGGCGGATCTAGCTACGTAACAGGAATGGACGGCAGCACCTCAGCAGGCGTTGGACAGATCCCTTCGGCAACTTCCGATCCAGACTATTCCGGAAATGCAGGACGCGGCGGGACAGGTGCGACGAACGCGACGGCAGGCACTGGCCAATCTGGGCTTGTTATCCTGATCTATTGACGACCAGTGTGCTCAAGCAGTTCGAATTTGGAGATCCTAAGCGTCCTGTTGATCTGGATCCGATACCGTCGCTTCAGATTTCGAACGAGGAAGTTCACATTGTTGTATCGAGAGTCAACCAGGATCGTTGCGCCTCGACGCAAAGTGCTTTCATACAAAAGTATATCAGCGGCTATTTGCTGGCGTACGCCGCCGTTCTCTGGTTGGAAACTGAGTCCTCGCACGCTTCCACCTACGTCGGTAGATGCTGGACCGTCTAAGTAAATGAAATCTGGCACTACGTTTGGAAGAGCCTCGTAGAAGTGACACAGCTCACCATTGTGAACTCCGATGGTGGTCTTGCTTACGCGAAGGTCGACAAACTCAGTCAAACGCGGTGGGAGTTTGGAAGCTAGGTTGTTTATCCAGTATTCGCTAGAGTCTATGCAATAAAGTCGCCCACCACCGTTTTGATACAGTGCATGAGCCATAACGATCGTGGAAAAGCCAGTTCCGAACTCGAGAATCACCTTCGGTTTTCGACGTCGAACGATCCGATGAAGGTTGCTTAGGTCGCTAAAATCGGCCGGAATTTCTTCCGCCGCACCCGACCGAAGAGACTCAAGTGCCCCGACGCGCTGAAGGTACTCGCGCCCGCGCATGCCTGCGAGGCGCCTGAAGAATCTCTTGAGATGCATTTGGACGTGTCCCCCGCTGCGTTTCTAGCGGCCGTTACATATGAACTCAAGCGCTGATTCATTAGGTGATGGGCAGGTACCCGGCTGCTGTTCACATCCGGCACTATCACAATCCAGGAGCAGCATCATGGATGTCATCGCGCGGGATATCGGGCGGCTCGAAGGGCGGCTGCAGGCGCTCGAGGCGAAGGTGGCGGAGCTGGAGCGCAACATCGATGCGCGGCTGGTCGGGATCGAGCGAAAGCTCGACGGCCTGACCGAGGCCTTCAACCTGGGCCGCGGGGCAGCCATCACCATCGCCAAGCTCGGCGGGATCATGGTGCTCGCGGCCGGTGCGGCGGCCTGGCTCGCCGAGAACCTGCCTGCCTGGGCGCGCTGACTGCGGGCCCGGCGCCTCGGTCGCCCGACAGTCAATCACGCACGCAATCAATCACCAATCACGCACGCAATCAGTCACACGGAGGGAGACATGAATGCCGAGGTGGTCGGCGGTATCGTCCGCCACGTCCTGACAGGAGTGGGCGGCTATTTCGTCGCGACCGGGATGATCGACCCGGGCACGGTGGATGTCGCGGTGGGCGCCGTGGTCGCGCTGGTCGGCGTCGCCTGGTCGGTCTGGGCCAAGGCGCGGGAGGCCAGGTGATGGGCAGCCAGGCAATCGTGCGGCCGGGAGTCGTTGCGATCGGGCTCGCGGCCTGCACGCCGGTCCAGCAGGCCGCGGTGGATGCCGCGCTCGCGCAGGGCGAGGCCGGCATCAAGGCCGCGCATGACCGCGAGGCTCTGGTGTTGAAGCAGCTGCCATGCTCGATGTCGGTCGGCGGCTATGTCCGCGTCCTGACCGAGGTCGAACGGAACGCGGTGATGACGCTGTGCGGCGGAGAAGGGGAGCTGACGCTCGCCGATCTGGCGCGCATGGAGCAGGCCCTGGAGCTGCTGCAAAGGACGCCACCATCGCCCTGAGGCGGAGCCTCTCCTCCCTCACCGATCCTGCGAAGAATGAGGAGGTTAATCGCCGCATGGCATGCGGAGATTAGTCTTGACCGGTGCGGAGAATAGATGACCTAATCGCCGCAAGGATTGCGGAGATTATGACCTACATTCATGAACTGCCGGACTGGCCGGAATTCCGCTGGGACCCCAAGGTGTTGGCGGAGCCGCTTGCGGCCGTCCGCCACCGGCAGGGGCGGCTGATCGGGCGCATGGAGGGGCTCGGCTTCGACCTGCGAAGCGAGGCGGCGCTCCAGGCCATGACCGAGGAAGTCCTGAAGTCCAGCGAGATCGAGGGCGAGATCCTCGATCGCGACCAGGTGCGCTCGTCCATTGCCCGGCGTCTAGGCCTGGATATCGGCGGGCTTGTTCCGGCGGATCGCGACGTCGAGGGCGTCGTCGAGATGGTGCTCGATGCGACCGAGAACTATGAGAAGGTGCTGACCGACGAGCGGCTGTTCGGGTGGCATGCGGCGCTGTTTCCGACCGGGCGCAGCGGGATGCACCGCATCAGGGTTGGCGCCTGGCGCGACGACACGTCAGGACCGATGCGGGTGATCTCCGGCCCTGTGGGGCGCGAGCGCGTTCATTTCGAGGCGCCGAGGGCGGCGCGCGTCGCCGGCGACATGAAGGCTTTTCTTGCCTGGTTCAACGGCGAGGGCGGCATCGACCCCGTGCTCAAGTCGGGCGTTGCGCATCTGTGGTTCGTGACGATTCACCCGTTCGATGACGGCAACGGGCGCATCGCGCGCGCCATCGCCGACATGCAGCTTGCGCGCTCGGAACAGAGCACGCAGCGCTTCTACAGTATGTCGGCGCAAATCCGGCAGGAGCGCAAGGCCTATTACGAGATTCTCGAAAGGACGCAGAAGGGCGATCTCGACATCACCGGATGGCTGACGTGGTTTCTAGCGTGCCTGTCGCGGGCGTTCGATCGCGCGGAAGACATCGTGGCGGTCGCGCTGAAGAAGGCGCGCTCCTGGGAGAAGCACGCGCGCGATCCGCTGAATGAGCGGCAGCGCGATATGCTGAACCGGCTGCTCGACGGATTCGAAGGGAAGCTCACATCATCGAAGTGGGCAAGGATCGAGAAGTGCTCGCCTGATACGGCGCTGCGCGACATCACCGATCTGTTGCAGCGTGGGATTCTCGTGAGGGGCGAAGGAGGAGGGCGCAGCACCAGCTATTCGCTGGCTGAGGGCCTGTGATCGGATCGGATGCAGGATTCAGCGACCTCGCGCGTCCGGCCGAGCCGACGCGACGCGGGTCAACCCGGGAGAAAATCCTCGATATACGCCCGCACGATGGCATCGAGGCTGTCGTCCGCTGCCAGGCCGAGCGCGGCGGCGCGGGCGGAGTCGGTGGATACGGGCCAGCCGGCCACGATCCTCTCGATGAAGGGATCGCGCTCCACTCGGATCTCTCCCAACGGCCGGCCGGCTGCTACGCGCCGCAGGCTGGCGATCATCTCCGCCACGCTCACGTCGAGGCTCGGCAGGCCGACGGCGCGATCGGTCCCGAGCCGCGCGGCATCCAGCTCGTGCAGCCGGATCATGTTCTCCACCGCGGCCCGAAAGCCCAGCACGGGCATGACCGTCTCCGGTCGCACCGGCAGGATGCAGGTCTCGCCGTTCAACGGCTCCCGGAACACCCCGCTCGCGAAGCTCGAGGCGGCCTTGTTCGGCTTGCCGGGGCGCACGATGATGGTCGGGAGCCGGGCCGAGCGCCCGTCCAGGAATCCCTTCCGGCTGTAGTCGTTGATCAGCAGCTCGCCGATCGCCTTGGTGACGCCGTAGGTGGTCTGCGGCGTCTGCTTGACCTTGTCGCCCACCGTCGCCGGCGCGAGATCGCCGCCGAACACCGCGATCGAGCTCGCGAAGACGACGCGCGGCCGCGACGCGCGCGCCCGGCAGGCCTCCAGCAGGTGGCGCGTGCCGTCGAGATTGACGCTCATGGCGAGATCGAAGCTCTGCTCGCCCTCGCCGCTCACGATCGAGGCCAGGTGGAAGACGGAGACGTCGTCCCGGTCGATGAGCGCGCGGAGCTGTTCCGGGTCGGAGACCTGCCCTGCGACGATCCTCACCCGCGCGTCGAGCCCGCGCGGCGGTTCGGTCGGCGCCGCCAGATCGAACAGCACCATCTCGTCGATCGGCTCCGGTGTGCCTGACGGGCCGGTGAGCGCTTTGCAGGACAGGAGCCGGCGCGCCAGTGCGAGGCCCAGG
>DAIMFL010000006.1:21188-28684 GCA_036724615.1 Alphaproteobacteria bacterium
TGATCACTACCTTCACGTCTCCCTCCTGCCGATCCCGTAGGGGGTGGCCCATGCGAGCCCGGCCACCGTCTCGCCGCGCGGCCGATACTCGCATCCCACCCAGCCGTCATAGTTGCGCGCGTCGAGCTCGGCGAACAGCCGTGGGAAATTTATCTCCTGGTGCGCATCCGGCTCATGCCGCCCGGGCACGCCCGAGATCTGGACATGCCGAATGTCGCGCCAATGCGCGTTCAACGTGTCGAGAAGGCGGCCCTGCGTCATCTGGGCGTGGTAGACGTCGAACTGCAGCCCCACGGTGCCGCTGCCAACCGCGTTGATCACCGATCGCGCCGCCTCGGCCGTGCCGATGAGGTAGCCCGGGAAATCCTGCGGGTTCAGCGGCTCCAGGAGGAGCGTGACGCCGGCCGACCGGGCCATGCCGGCCGCCCAGGCGAGATTCGCGACCAGGACGTCGCGACAGCGCTCCAGCGCCGCGTCGGGCGGCCGGATCCCGGCCATGACATGGATGTGCCGGCAGCCGAGCGCGGCGGCATAGGACAGCGCCGTCTCGACGGCCCGCCGGAAGGCGTCCTCCCGACCCGGCAGGCCGGCGATCCCGCGCTCCCCCTCGCCCCAATCCCCTTCGGCCGCGTTGAACAGCACCTGCTCGAGCCCGGTCGCGGCGAGCCGCGCCTCGAGCTCGGTCCGGTGATAGGCGTAGGGGAACAGGTACTCGACGGCACGGAAGCCGCAGGCCGCCGCCGCGGCGAAGCGGTCCAGGAACTCCAGCTCTCCGAACATTGTGCTGAGATTGGCGGCAAAATTCGGCATGTCGTCGCGCCGGCGCGTTCAGCACGCGGGTCGGCCCCCCTCCGACCCCGTCGGGCCGCATCCGACGGTATGAGGGCCGGCGCCGGACGGTCAACATGGAATCCCGAATGGGGCGCCGTCGGCAGCAGGGGAATGCCCGCGGCCGTTCCGGCTCAGAAGCTCCGCTCGATCTGCTCGATCCGGGCCCGGATGAGCGCGATCCGCTCGACGGCGCGGGACAGCGCCGCCTGCTGCGCCGCCAGGATGTCGTCGGACGAAGCCTCCGAGGCGAGATCCTCGTAGATCTCGCTCATCCGCTCGAGCGGCTTCACCGCGGCCCACAAGAGCGCATCGACGTTTCCTTCCCTGGGCAATCCGGCCGGGTCCGCGGGACTCGGCGCGGCGCCGGACAAAGCCTTTCTCCCCCGCTCCGATATGTCGGCGAGAAGCCGGGTGCTCGCCGCATCCCCGCTGCGCTCCAGAAGCGCGACGATCGCCAGATGCGTCGAGAGCGTCTCGGCTTCCAGGCGCTGTTCCAGCTCCTGGAACTCGGCGAGGCTTTCCACGTGCAAGGCGGCCTCCCGCCCGCCGCCCGGATGCGCGCGCCGATACGCGACGCGCCGGAGCACCCGGAGCTCGGCCGCATGCGCCAGCTCTTCTCCCGCCATCATCTCCGCCTGACGGGCGACCTCCGGGTCTGTCGCCTGGGCCGCGATATAGGCGTAGTGCGCAAAGGCCCGCTCCTCGTTCGCCACCGCGATCGCCAGAGCGCGATACGACGTCAGCAATGCGCTGTTCTGCACCTCGTCCCACGACGTCGCGATGTCGTGCGGCAGCAGCCAAAGAAAGTCGCGCACCGGCGGTATCGGCTGCCCGAGCCTCGACGCCCAGTGCTCGACCCTGAGAACGTGCTCGCCCTCGAGGTCGCGCATGCTACGAAACGTCGCGGCCGTTTCGTGGTCGCCCCGTTTCTCCATCACCTCGGCGAGGAAGCCGTAACGGGCAACCGCCTCCTGCTCGATCGCATTGGCCAGCCCGACGAGCTCGGCCAGCGTATGTATGCCGGCCACGGGCTCTTCCGAAAGGAGTGGGTGCTTCTCCACGTGAGGCTCCCCGCGTGACAAAAGCCGGACATTTCCCGCCGGCGGGCCGGCTTTCGACGCGACCCTGTTTACCCTCACCCGTGATCCTGACATGCTTGATTTGCAGACTTGTTTGATCCAAGTCAATGCTGCAGCGCGTCGAGCGATTAGAACGACCGCGGGCTACAGCATCCGGGCCAGGTACGTGAAGCGGTCGGCAGTTCTCGTTCGATTGAGCAAGCTGTTTTCGGCGGTGGGAGTCTGCCTGGCGGCCCTGTTCCTGCTCATCCAGGCAGGGCCGGCCGCGGCGCAGAGCGGATCGCGGCTTCCGGAACTCCTGGCCCAGGTCGAGCCGGCCGATGTCGTGCCGGGCGCCGACCGCTTCGGAACGCCGGAGGGGGATCCCGCCGTCGCGCCGGTCTATAGCGGCGACACCCTCGCGGGCCACGCCTTCCTCAACTCGGATTTCGTCGACTCGACCGGATATTCCGGAAAGCCGATCCACATCGTCGTCGGCATCGATCCCACCGGCACGATCACGGGCGCGAAGCTGGTGGAGCATCACGAGCCCATCGTCCTGATCGGGATTCCGGAGGCCCGCGTCGTCGAGTTCATGGCGGGCTATGTCGGCTACAACCCGCTGACGGCCGCCGCCGCCGGACAGAGCGCACCGGACGTCGACATCGTGAGCGGCGCGACCGTGACGGTTCTCGTGATGGGCGACAGCATCGTGCGCTCCGCCGCACGCGCCGCGCGGCAGATCGGCATCGGCGGCGCGGAAGGCGGCGCATCCGCCGAGGCGTGGGAAATGGACCCCGGCGCCGGCGAGATCGCCGACTGGCAGACCTTGCTCGGCGAGGGCTCGGTGCGGCGGATGAGCCTCTCGGTGGGCGACGTGAACGACGCCTTCGTGCGCTCCGGAAACAAGAAGGCCGCAGGGCGGCCGGAGCGCGGCGAGCCCACCGACGAGTTCATCGATCTCTACGTCGCCCTGGTGAGCCAGCCCGCGATCGGCCGCAGCCTGTTGGGCGAGGCCGAGTACGCCACGCTGGAGAAGATGCTGAAGCCGGGGCAGCACGCGATCCTCGTGGCCGGGGAGGGGCGCTATTCCTTCAAGGGCTCGGGCTATGTCCGCGGCGGCATCTTCGACCGCATCGAGCTCGTGCAGGGCACTGAGACGATCCGCTTCCGGGACAAGCTTCATCGGCGCATCGGCGACATCGCCGCGGAAGGCGCGCCGTCCTTTCCGGAGATCGGCGTGTTCCTGCTGCCCGAGGAGGCGGAGTTCGATCCCGCCGAGCCGTGGCGGCTGCAGCTGCTCGTGCAGCGCGCGGTAGGGGCCATCGACAAGGTCTTCACCAGCTTCGAGCTCGGCTATCAGCTGCCGGAGCGCTATCGCAAGCGCGTCCGTGCGCAGCCCGCCGCCGCAGCCCCCGCCGGGCCGGCCGCGCCCGAAGCGGCCTCAGGCGGTGCGCCCGAGACAGAGGCTGCGGAGATCACGACGGCCGGTGTGACGCCGGGCGAGGGCATCCCGCTGTGGCGGCGGGTCTGGGAAAGCAAGCTGGTTTCGATCGGCGTGCTCGCCGTCATGCTGGCCACCCTGACCCTCATCTTCTTCTTCCAGGACTGGCTGGTGAAGCGGCCGGTTCTATTCGACCGGATCCGCCTCGCCTATCTGGCGGTCACGCTGTTCTGGCTGGGGTGGGTCGCGCAGGCGCAGCTCTCCGTCGTCAACGTGCTGGCCTTTGCGAACTCGCTCCGCACGGATTTCCAGTGGTCCTACTTCCTGGTCGACCCGCTGATCTTCATCCTCTGGTTCTCGGTGGCCGCCGCGCTGCTGTTCTGGGGCCGCGGGCCGTTCTGCGGCTGGCTGTGCCCGTTCGGCGCGCTGCAGGAGCTCAGCAACCGGGTGGCGAAGCTCTGCAAGGTGCCGCAGATCTTCGTGCCCTGGTGGCTGCACGAGCGGCTCTGGCCGATCAAGTACATCATCTTCCTGGTCCTGTTCGGCGTGTCGCTCGGCTCTCTCGCCTATGCCGAGCAGCTCGCGGAGATCGAGCCGTTCAAGACCGCGATCATCCTGCGGTTCGTGCGCGACTGGTGGTTCGTGCTGTTCGCCCTGGCGCTCGTCGTCGCCGGGCTGTTCATCGAGCGCTTCTTCTGCCGCTATCTCTGCCCGCTGGGCGCGGCGCTCGCCATCCCCGGACGGCTGCGCATGTTCGACTGGCTGAAGCGGTACCGCGAATGCGGCAACCCGTGCATGCGCTGCCACAACGAATGTCCGGTGCAGGCGATCCATCCGGAAGGGCACATCAACCCGAACGAATGCATCTCGTGCCTGCATTGCCAGGTTCTGTACCACCACGACCAGAAATGCCCGGTGATGATCCAGCGTCGCATCAAGCGCGAGAAGCGCCAGGCGCTGTCGTCCCATGGCACCGGGCCGGCGAAATCCGGCCAGCCGGCCCGTGTACAGGGGGCCGTTCAACCCGCCGACGGCGTCCCAGCGACGCCGATGACCTGAGGAGGACCAGGCGATGACTAGACGCAAGACTGAAAAGACGGGCGTGACCCGGCGCGATCTGCTGGGCGGAAGCGCCAAGGCGGCCACTCTGGCGGGACTCGGCGGCGCTACGGCGGGGTTCGCCGGCGGTGCACTGCTGACACCGCAGGCGAGCCACGCGCAGGAAGGCCATTCGGTGGAGGTCGCCCCCGGCGAGCTCGACGAGTACTACGTGTTCTTCTCCAGCGGCCAGACCGGCGAGCTCCGGATCGTCGGCCTGCCGTCGATGCGCGAGCTGATGCGCGTGCCGGTGTTCAACCGCTGCAGCGCGACCGGCTGGGGGCAGACCAACGAGAGCCGAAAGATCCTGACCGAGGGTCTCACGCCGGAAACCAGGGCGTATCTCGAGAACCGCGGCGGGATTTATCTCAACGGCGACCTGCATCACCCGCACATGTCGTTCACCGACGGCACCTATGACGGGCGCTACATCTTCGTGAACGACAAGGCGAACACCCGCGTCGCGCGCATCCGCTGCGACGTGATGAAGTGCGACAAGATCATCGAGCTGCCCAACCAGAGCACGGTGCACGGGCTTCGCCTCCAGAAGTACCCGCGGACGGGCTATGTCTTCTGCAACGGCGAGTACCGTGTTCCGGTGCCGAACGACGGCAGCATTCTGGACGAGCCCGGCAAGTACCACGCCATCTTCACGGCGCTGGACGGCGACACCATGAAGGTCGCCTGGCAGGTGAAGGTGAGCGGCAACCTGGACAACGTGGATTCCGACTACCAGGGCAAGTACTGCTTCTCGACCTGCTACAACTCGGAGGAGGGCGTGACCCTCGCCGAGATGACGGCGGCCGAGCAGGACTGGATCGTCATCTTCAACCTGGCGCGGATCGAAGAGGCGGTGGCCAAGGGCGAGTACGAGGAGATCGGCGGCGTTCCCGTCCTCGACGGCACCAAGGGATCGCCCCTCACCCGGTACGTCTCGATCCCGAACAGCCCGCACGGCATCAACACCGCGCCGGACGGGATCCACGTCGTGGCCAACGGGAAGCTGTCGCCGACCGTCTCGGTCATGGACGTGCGCAAGCTCGACGACCTGTTCGACGACAAGATCGAGCCCCGGGCCGTCATCGTCGCCGAGCCGGAGCTCGGCCTCGGGCCTCTCCACACTGCCTTCGACGGGCGCGGCAACGCCTATACGACGCTGTTCATCGACAGCCAGATCTGCAAGTGGAACATCGAGAAGGCGATCCAGGCCTTCAACGGCGAGGACGTGGATCCGATCATCCAGAAGCTCGACGTCCACTACCAGCCGGGCCACAACCACACCTCCATGGGCGAGAGCAAGGAAGCCGATGGCAAGTGGCTGATGTCGCTGAACAAGTTCTCGAAGGATCGGTTCCTCAACGTGGGCCCGCTGAAGCCCGAGAACGACCAGCTGATCGACATCTCCGGCGACGAGATGCGGATCGTCCATGACGGGCCGAGCTTCGCCGAGCCGCACGACGCGACCATCGTGCACCGCTCGAAGGTCAATCCGGTCCATGTCTGGGATCGCAACGACCCGATGTTCGAGGAGGCGCGCAAGCAGGCCGAAGCGGACGGCATCGATCTCGAGACCGATGCCGAAGTGATCCGCGACGGCAACAAGGTGCGGGTCTACATGTGGTCCTCGGCGCCGGCCTTCAGCCTGGAGACCTTCACCGTCAAGCAGGGCGACGAAGTCACCGTCTACGTCACCAATATCGACGACGTGGAAGACCTGACCCACGGCTTCACGGTCATCAACTACGGCATCGCCATGGAAGTGGCGCCGAAGGCCACGGCGTCGGTGACCTTCATCGCCGACCGTCCGGGTGTCCACTGGTACTATTGCCAGTGGTTCTGCCACGCGCTCCACATGGAGATGAGCGGGCGGATGATCGTCGAGCCGCGCTCGGCGTAAGGAGCGGAACCGGCCGGCGGTCGCCCCGCCGGCCGGCCTCTGCCGTGAGTGACGGAATGGAGATGACCGGAATTCGAAGCCTCATCGCGTCGATCGCCCTGCTGGCCGCTCTGCCGGCGACGGCGGCCGAGCGGCCGGTTTCGCCGGACGAGGATCTTCAGTCGGCCGTCCGGGCGGCCGCTGCGGGAGACGTCCTCGTCCTCGCCGCGGGCCGGCACCGGGGGCCGGTTCTGATCGATCGGACCCTGACGCTCCTCGGGGAGCCCGGCGCTGCCATCGAAGGCTCGGGCGAGGGCAGCGTCGTGACCGTCGAGGCGCCGGACGTGCGGATCGAAGGGCTTGCGCTCACCAACTCCGGCACCAGCCTGGACGGGATGGATTCCGGCGTCTTCGTGGCCAGGACGGCGCCGCGCGCGGCGGTCGTCGGCAACCGATTCGAGAGGAACCTGTTCGGGGTCTATCTGCACGGCGCCGCGAACTCCGTCGTGAAGGACAACGTCTTCATCGGCCGCGACGACCTGCGCCTGTCCGAGGCGGGCAACGGTGTCTCGATCTGGAACGCGCCCGGCGCGCAGGTGATCGGCAACGTCATCAGCGGCGGACGCGACGGCATCTTCGTCAAGACCAGCCGGGACAACCTGTTCCAGGACAACGAGATGACGAAGCTGCGCTTCGCCATCCACTACATGTACACCCAGGACAGCCGGGTGATCGGAAACCGCTCGACCGGCAACCACGCCGGCTGGGTGCTCATGTATTCCGATCGCATCGAGGTGCGCGACAATGTCAGTGTCGGCGACCGCGATCACGGCCTCGCCCTCAACACCGCGAACAGCTCGGAGATCACGGGCAACGTGGTGCGCGGCGGCGGCGAGAAATGCCTCTTCATCTACAACGCCAACAAGAACCTGATCGCGGACAACTGGTTCGAGGGCTGCCCCATCGGCATCCATTTCACCGCCGGATCGGAGCGCAACAAGGTGACCGGCAACGCCTTCATCGGCAATCGGACGCAGGTGAAGTACGTCGGGACCCGCTTCATCGAATGGAGCCACGCGGGGCGCGGCAACTATTGGAGCGACAATCCGGCCTTCGATCTGGACGGGGACGGCGTCGCCGACACCGCCTACCGCCCGAACGCCGTGATGGACGAGATCCTGTGGACCCT
>DAIMFL010000006.1:28694-57790 GCA_036724615.1 Alphaproteobacteria bacterium
TATTCTGTGGCGTCATCCGCCGGCCAAGCTGCTGCTGAACAGCCCGGCGGTCGAGACCATCCGCTGGGCACAGTCCCGCTTCCCGGCGCTGTATCCAGGCGGGGTGGTCGACAGCGCACCGCTGATGCGCCCGCCGGCATCGGCTTTGGAGAGTCTGCCATGACCCCGATCGTCTCCATCGCCGGCGTGACGAAGCGGTACGGCAAGGTCACCGCCGTCGAGGGCGTCGAGCTCGAGCTCCGCTCCGGCGAGACCCTGGCGCTGGTCGGGCATAACGGCGCCGGCAAGACGACGCTGGTGAAGCTGATCCTGGGTCTCATCGCGCCCAGCATGGGCCAGGTACGCGTGCTCGAGCGCAATCCGGCGGCGGCGGAAGGCGCCGCGGTGCGTGCCGGCATCGGCTTCCTGCCGGAGAACGTCGCCTTCCACGCCGCGATGACCGGGCGGGAGCTGATGGGCTTCTACACGCGGCTCAAGGGCGGCTCGCGCGACGAGATCGGCGAGCTGCTGGATCGCGTCGGGCTGTCCGACGCGGCGGGGCGGCGCGTCGGCACCTATTCCAAGGGGATGCGCCAGCGCCTGGGCCTCGCGCAGGCGTTGATCGGCGAGCCGGACCTGCTGCTGCTCGACGAGCCGACCAGCGGCCTCGACCCGGCGTCGCGCGCGGAGTTCTACCACATGGTGGACGAGCTCCGGCGGGAGGGCGTCACCGTCCTCATCTCCACCCATGCGCTGGCCGAGATCGAGGCCCATGCCGACCGGATCGCGGTGATGCATCGCGGCCGGCTGATCGCGCTCGGGACGGTCGACGATCTCCGCCGCGCCGCCGCCCTGCCGGTCCGCATGCGCTTCACGGTCGCGCCCTGCAGCACGGGGCGGCTGCTGGCGCGGCTGGGCGAGGGTGTGGAGGTCTTCTCGCGCGGCGAGCGCGAGGTCGAGATCGGCTGCGCGCCGGAAGCCAAGGTCGCCCTGCTCCAGAGGATCGAATCGGGCTGGACGGAGATCGAAGACGTGGTGATCGAGATGCCCGGTCTGCCGGAGCTCTATCGCGGCCTCGTCGAGCGGGAGGACGGACGATGAGGGCGATCCCCATCCTCGCCGTCCAGGAGATCCGAGTCGGGCTGCGCAACCGCTGGATCGCCGCGACGACGCTGCTCCTGGCGGCGCTGGCGCTCAGCCTGACGCTTCTCGGCAGCGCGCCGACCGGCACGGTCGGCGTCGACCCGCTGGCCGTCATCGTCGTCAGCCTGTCGAGCCTCACCATCTTTCTGCTGCCGCTCATTGCCTTGCTGCTGTCCTTCGACGCGGTGGTGGGCGAGCAGGAGCGCGGCACGCTCACCCTGCTGCTCGCCTATCCTGTCGCGCGCTGGGAGGTGGTGCTCGGCAAGTTCCTGGGCCACACCGCGATCCTGGCGGTTGCGACGGTGATCGGCTATGGCGCGGCGGCTGCGGCGCTGGCGCTGCGCGGCGGCCTGGAAGAAGCGGCCTGGGACGGCTTCACGGCCATGGTCGGCTCCTCGATCCTGCTCGGCGCGGCCTTCGTCGCCCTGGGCGGGCTGGCGAGCGTGGTGGTGCGCGAGCGTGCGACCGCGGCGGGGATCGCCGTCGGCATCTGGCTCGTCTTCGTGCTGATCTACGACACCGCGCTGCTCGGGCTGCTCGTCGCCGATCAGGGACAGACGGTCGATGCCGCGCTGCTGGACGTGCTGCTGCTGCTCAATCCGACGGACGTCTACCGGCTGTTCAATCTCACGGGCAGCGAATCGGTGACCGTCTATGCCGGAATGGCCGGGCTGGGCGAGGCGGGACGCCTTGCCCCGGAGATGCTCGCCGGTGCGCTTCTGGCCTGGGTTGCCGCGCCTCTCGTCCTCGCCGTGACCATCTTCGCCCGGAGACAGCTATGACCTGGCGCGCGTCGATCGCTGCCCTTCTGTTCGCGACCGCCCTCGGCGCCTGCGACGGCTCCGAACAGGTCGCGGAGGCGCCGCCGCCCGAGACCGTGCTGGGCGACGTGACCGGCTATTTCTGCGGCATGCTGCTGACGGAGCATGGCGGGCCGAAGGGCCAGATCCATCTGACGAGCCGGGACGAGCCGGTCTGGTTCTCGTCGGTCCGCGACACGGTGGCGTTCACCCTTCTCGAGGAGGAGCCGAAGGACATCGTCGCCATTTACGTGAACGACATGGGCAAGGCGCGGAACTGGGACCAGCCGGAGGCGGACAGCTGGATCGACGCCCGCTCGGCCTGGTTCGTGATCGAAAGCCGGAAGATGGGCGGCATGGGCCTGCCCGAGGCGGTGCCGTTCGGCAGCGCCGCCGGTGCCGAGAGCTTCGCGAAGGAGAACGGCGGCCGGGTCGTCAGGCTGGCCGATATCTCCGCCGATTACGTCCTCGGCACGCCGGACCTTTCCTCCGGCCAGGAGACGGATCATGCGACACATTGATCGACGCGCGGCAACGAATACAGGACCGACGCGGCGGCGATTCATCGCCATCGCCGCGTCGATGGCTGCCGCGACGCTCGCGCCGCGGCTGGGCCACGCCGCCCTGCCGATCCGCGAATGGCGCGGGGTCGCGCTGGGGGCGCAGGCGAGCATCCGTCTCGCGCATGCCGACCAGACGGCGGCGATCCGGCTGCTCGAGCGCTGCGCGGCCGAGATCACGCGGCTCGAGCGAATCTTCAGCCTGTATCTGCCGGAGTCGGATCTCTCCCGGCTGAACCGGGCGGGCGTGCTGGAGGCGCCCTCCTTCGAGCTCGTCGAGCTGCTCGGCCGTGCCGCGGCGATGAGCGCCGCGACCGGGGGAGTCTTCGACGTCACCGTGCAGCCGCTCTGGCGGCGCTATGCGGAGCATTTCGCGACGGCCGGCGCCGACCCTGCCGGGCCGGCGACCGACGACCTGCTGCCGCTGGTCGACTGGCGGGCGGTCCAAGTCGGCGCGGATCGCATCGCGCTGGGACGCCGGGGCATGGCGGTCACGCTGAACGGCATCGCGCAGGGCTACATCACCGACCGGGTGGCGGCGCTGCTGCGGGGCGAGGGCATGGAGCAGGTGCTGATCGATCTGGGCGAGACGCGCGCGATCGGATCGCATCCGGATGGCAGGCCGTGGCGGGTCGGAATCGCCGATCCGGGCGACCCGACGCTGATCGCCACCCGGCTGGATCTGACGGGCGCGGCCCTGGCGACCTCCGGCGGTTACGGTACGCCGTTCGATGCCGCCGGGCGCGCCAATCACCTCATCGACCCGCGCAGCGGCCGGTCCGCCCCGGCCGCGCGCTCGGTATCGGTGATTGCCGCCGAGGCGACCACGGCGGACGCCGCCTCGACCGCCTTCGCCCTGATGCCGATCGACGAGATCCGCTCGGTCGCGAAGCGCATCGACATTGCAGAAGTGCACGTCCTCGGACCGCAGGGTCACGAGGTGATCGCCTGAGGCCGTTTCTCAGCGCCAGGCGCGGGCGCGCGAGACCGCCGCGTCGAAGCGGGCCAGCATATCGGCGGGGAGCGGGTTCGTGGGCCTCACCCGGCAGGCCGCTCGGGGCGCCGGCGGAAGCGCGTCCCGCGGCGCCCCGGCGCCCAGGAGCGCGAGCTGCGCGGTGCCGAGCCCGGTCAGCTCGGCACTCGACGGAACGGTCACCTCGCGTCCGAGCGCGTTCGCCAGGAACGTCCTGAAATAGGCGTTCCGGCTCAGGCCGCCGTCGATCGACACCGGACCCGTCAGCTCGACGAGCCTGCCGATCTCCCGCAGCACCTCGGCGCTGCGCAGCGCCACGCCTTCCAGCACCGCGCGAACCAGGTCCAGCCGCGTGGTCTCGAGCCCCAGCCCCAGCCACATGCCGGCAGCGCGCCGGTCCCAATGCGGACAGGCGAGGCCGGACAGGGCGGGCACGAAGACCAGGCCGCGGGCGATCGCCGCCTCTCCCTCGAAGCGGTCGATCTCGTCGAATGCGGCGAACAGACCCAGGTCGCGGGCCCAGTTCACTGCCGACGCCGCGTTATAGACTCCGCCGTCCACGGCGTAATCGGCCGCCCCATCCCCGATCTGCCATGCGATGGTGGGAAGCAGGCCGCTGCCCGAATCGCGTCGCGGCGAGGGCCCGACGAGCGCCAGGGCGAAGGCGCCGGTTCCGAAGGTGATCTTTGCCTGCCCGGCGCCGTGGCAGCCATGGCCGAACAGCGCCGCCTGCTGGTCGACCACGCTGGCGGTCAGCGGCATGTCGCGCCCCTCGTGCGCCACCGTCGCCAGCTCCCCCGCCGTGGGCACGATCTCCGGCAGGGCCTCCATCGGCACGCCGAACAGGCCGCAGAGCTCGGGATCCCATTGCCGCGTGGCAAGGTTCATCAAGCTGGTGCGGGAGGCGGTCGTGACGTCGGTGACGTAGCGGCCGGCCAGCCGGTCGAGAAAGAACGCGTCGCTGGTGCCGAGCCGCAGCCGGCCGCGGCGCAGCAGATCCGCCGCATCTTCCGCGTGGTCGATCAGCCAGCGCAGCTTGCTGGCCGAGAAATACGGGTCGAGCGGCAGCCCGGCGCGCTCCAGGGTGAGCGCTTCCGCGCCCTCGGACGTCAGGCGCTCGATCCTGTCGCGGGTGCGCGCATCCTGCCAGACGATCGCGTTGTGCACCGGCCGGCCGGTGGCCGCGTCCCAGGCGACGACCGTCTCTCCCTGATTGGCGATGCCGAGCGCGGAGGCGGCTCCGCTCCGCTGCAGGCAGGCGCGGATACCGGCCAGGAGCTCCTCCGGATCGTGCTCGACCCAGCCGGGCTGCGGGTAGATCTGCCGGTGCTCGACCGTCGCGAAGGTCTCGAAGCGACCGTCCGGATCCAGACGATGGGCCTTGGTGGCCGTCGTGCCCTGGTCGATCGCGACGGCGGCCCCGGCCGGCCCCTCGGTCACTCGCGGGCTCCGAGCCGAACGAAGCCGAGGCGGATCAGGAAATAGAGGACCACCAGAACCACGAACACCATGGCGTTGACGATCGAGGCGAGGGCATAGAGCTCCGGCTCGATGCCGTGGCGAAGCGTACCCCAGGCGATGGTGGGCAGCGTCGGCACGGCGCCGAGATTGTAGAAGGAGATCTCGAGATTGTTGAACGCCAGGATGAAGCTCACCAGGAAGGCGCCGAACACCGCCGGCCAGATGTTCGGCAGGGTGATCTCCCAGAACACCCGGGCCGGCCGCGCGCCGAACACCATGGCCGCCTCGTCCAGCCGCCAGTCGTAGCGCACGAGCTGCGCCAGGATCACCAGGAAGGCGAAGGAGATGCCGTAGGTGGCGTTGGCCAGGATCGCGGAGAGCAGGTTGCCCGGCAATCCGAGCACGCCTCGATTGAACATCAGCGACGAGATGCCGATCAGCACATGGGCGACGAAGAGCGGGGCGAGATAAAGAATGGCCATCGCGCCGCGCCAGCGCACCGGGTACTTGAGAAGCCCGATGCAGGCGAGGCCGGCGAAGACCGTGGAGATGATCCCGCTGCCGATCCCGAGAAGAAGGCTGTTCGCCAGCCCCTCGTGGAAGTCGCTCATGATCTGCAGCCGCTCGAACCACTCGAAGGTGATCATCGGCGGAAATGGCCATACGCTGTTCTCGGCGACCGACAGGAACGCGATGTAGAAGATCGGAAAGTACAGGAAGAGGTAGAGCAGGCAGAGCAGCATGGTCTGCACCGCGATCAGCGCCCGCTCTCCCGGATTGACCGCGGCCACGGTCAGCCCTCCGCCCCGGTGAAGCCGCCGCGGCGCAGATTGACGGTGCGCCACAGGGCGAGGATGAACAGCAGGGAAGTGACGAACAGCACCACCCCCATGCTCGAGCCGAGCGCCCAGGTGCCGGTGGCCCCGAACTGGTTCTCCAGGATGTTGCCGTACATGGCGCCGTTGACCCCGCCCAGGAAGCGCGGCGTGACGGTCGAGGCCAGCGTCGGCACGAAGACCAGCACGATGCCGATCGCGGTGCCCAGCCAGTTGAGCGGCCAGGTGATCTCGAGGAAGGCGCGCCAGGGGCGTGCGCCGCAGACCTTGGCGACCTCGAGCAGCTCGAAGTTGAAGTTGAGCAGCGACAGGTAGATCGCCAGCACCATGAACGGGATCCAGAGATAGACGAGCCCGATCGCGGTGGCGAAGTTGGAGTACATCAGCGCGTCGATCGGCTGCAGGCCGAAGGTGATGAGCGCCATGTTCAGCAGGCCGATGGGCCCCAGAATGTGCTGGATCGCGGTCACCCGCAGGATGATGCCGGTCAGGAACGGCGCCGCCGTGAGCAGCACCAGGATCAGGCGGTAGCGTCCGCCGTGCTTGGCGATGAGATAGGCGACCGGGTAGGCGTAGAGGAGGCAGAACAGCGAGACGGCGAGCGCCATCACGATCGAGCGCCAGAGGAAGGTGAGATAGGTGCTCTCGCTGACCAGCACCCGGTAGTTGTCCAGATTCCAGTCGGGAATGAGCTCGTAGCTCTCGGTCCGCCAGAAGCTGAAGATGACGATCGAGACCAGCGGCAGCAGCAGGAAGACCAGGATGAAGAGCGCGCCGGGCAGCATGGTGACGCCGGCGCGGAATTCCGGGTTGCGCCGAAGCCTGGCAAGGGCCGCTGCGCCGGCCATGTCACGCGCCTTCAGCGGCGAAGACGTCGCCGGCCTCCGGCGCCCAGGAAAGGGTCACCGGCTGGCCCTTCGCCAGGCTCGCCAGATCGGGCGTGCCGCTCGCGACCAGCTCCTGGCCGCCCGGCAGCGAGACCAGGAAATCGGCGTACTGGCCCTTGAAGATGGCGTCGCGCAGCGTGCCCGCGAGATGATTGCGGCCGTCGGTCGCGGCCACATGCCCGGGCTTCAGCTGGATCCGTTCGCTCTTGAGGAAGAAGTCGATGGCGCTGCCGGCCGCTGCGCCGGGCGGCGGCACCACGGCGATGTGCACCCCGCCGCTTTCGAACGTCGCGCGCGTGCCCTCGACCGACGTCAGGCGCCCGCGCAGACGGTTGGCGGCGCCGACGAAGGAGGCGACGAAGCGCGTCGCCGGCTTCGCGTAGACCTCGAGCTTCGGACCCACCTGCTCGAGCCGGCCGCGATGCATGACCGCCATCCGGTCGCTCATGGTGAGCGCCTCTTCCTGGTTGTGGGTCACGTAGACGAAGGGGATGCCGAGCTCGACCTGGAAACGCCGCACCTCCACCTCCATCTCCTTCCGGAGCTCGCGGTCGAGATTGGCGAGAGGCTCGTCGAGCAGGAGCAGCGCAGGCCGGGCGACGAGCCCGCGCGCGAGCGCCACACGCTGCTTCTGGCCGCCGGAGAGCTGATGCGGATAGCGCTCCTCCAGGCCGACGAGATGGACGAGCTTCAGCACCCAGTCGAGATGCTCGCGCTGCTCCGCCGGGCGCATGCGCTGCATCTTGAGCGGAAAGCAGACGTTCTCCGCCACCGTCTTGTGCGGGAAGAGCAGGAAGTCCTGGAATACCATGCCGATGCCGCGCTCATAGGGCGGCAGAAGCGTGACGTCGCGGCCCTTGATCAGGACCTTCCCGGCATCGGGTGTCTCCAGCCCGGCGATGATCCGCAGCATGGTGGTCTTGCCGGAGCCGCTGGGGCCGAGCAGAGAGAAGAACTCGCCGGCATCGACGCCGAGCGTCACCCGGTCGACCGCGGTCACGGGGCCGAAGCGCTTCACGATGTCGACGAGTTGGATGACCGGCTCGCTCATAGGGGAGGGCACCGAAGCTCGATTTGCCGCGATGAAAGGACGGGGAGCGCCCGGCCGGCGCTCCCCGCGTCAGGACGGGAGGACTGCGCCGCTGCCGATCAGCTCGCTTCCACCTCCGACCAGATCCGCTCCCACTTCTCAGGCGAGGAGGGGGCGTCGAACTGGTAGAGGCCCTTGATCGCGCTGGTCTCGTTCAGGAACAGCGTCTCCACATAACGCTCCGGAATCAAGTCGCGCACGTCGACCGTCGGGGCCCAGCCGATCTCGGTGGCGACGACCTTCATCGCATCCTAGCCCAGGCGGAAGTCGATCCACTTGTGCGCCAGCTCCAGCTTCTCGCTGTCGGTGACGCCGGAGGTGATGGCCCAGGTGTCGACCCAGCCCAGCCCGCCTTCCGTCGGCTTCAGCACGTGCTTCATGGCGAGCTCGGTCTTGCCGTCCAGCTTGTCGAAATGGATGCGGCGATAGATGCCCGACCATTCGGGCGAGGCCCAGACCACCTCGGCGCGGAGCAGCCGCTCCAGCGTGTCCTCGTCGTTCCAGCGGTTGACCAGCAGCCCCTTCTGCTTGATCAGCAGCTTCTTGCATTCCTCGAGCTCGGCGTCGGTCAGCACATACGGGTTGAACGGCTTGCCGTCCGGACGCTCCGCCCCGATCGTGCCCATGGTGTGGCAGGCGAGGATGCCCGCCAGCGCGATATTCTCCTCGAAGCGGGCGCTGGTCGACAGATGGCCGGCATATTTCTCGTTGAACAGCAGGCCGACGGATTCGGAGTCGGCGTCCGCCACCTTGCCGGTGTTGACCGTGTAGCCATAGCCGCCCCAGCAGTTCGGCGCAGCGATCATGTTCGACCCGCCTTCCTCCTGCAGCAGCATGTAGTTGGGCGGCGTGAAGTCGGGGAACACGTTCGCCATGCTGGCGAGCTTGCCGTAATCGACGGACTGGGTGAGGCCCTGCTTGCCATAGAGCCGCGGCCAGAACCCGTCGGCCATGACCAGGTCGAAATCCGCCGTCCCGCCGGCGCGCAGCTTGTTGTACGCCTCGGAATTCCCGTCGAAGAAGCCGGCCGAAACCTTGACCTTGTGCTCCGCCTCGAACTGGGCGGTGAGCTCCTTGACGTTGTAGTGCTCCCAGCCGAGCCAGCGCAGCTCCAGCGTGGCCGCCTGTGCGTTGCGCACCCATGGCATGGCGAGCGCGGAAGCCGCGACGGCGCCCGCTGTCAGGCTGCCCTTCAGCACGCTGCGGCGCGAGACGGCCCGCTTCGTCGGCCGCCCGGCCGTCATGGTCTTGGAGGGTGAATCGAGTTTCCTGGGCATCTTTGTCTCCCTGCTGTGTCGTGCGCGCCGTCATTCGGCCGCCTCGTTCTTATCCGGCGCCAGCTTTCCGGAAACCGTATCGGGCTGTGACCGTTCGGTCAAGGTTGTTTGTGGTTTTATGGCTGATTGCGCGGCGGCCTCCGGCACGCCGGCCTCGGTGAAGACGACGGAGAGCGTCTGCAGCGTATCGAGTGACAAGCGCTCGCCGGGCAGGCTGATGCGCCGTTCCGGCAGGATCGAGATGCGTCGCGACCAGATCTCCGCGCCATTGGCGACCAGGCCAACCCGTCCCCGCGCCGGTCGCGCCGCGCGGGCGCGCAGCAGAAGGCGGTGAACCGGCCAGCCCGGCTGGCTGAGCCGCTGCGGATAGACGTAGCGCAGCGGCGCACCCCAGCCGATCCGCACCTCGCGCTCCGCCTCGGGCAGCCGACCCGCGAGCGCGGCGGCGATCGCTTCGGCGGCGGCGCGTCCCTCGCGCCACGCGGTCGCGGCCGTCTCGATCGGGCGCAGCAGGTTGCCGGCGGCGAAATAGGCCGGGTCGCTGCACCGCCAGTGCTGGTCGATGGACGGCCCGCCGGTCGCCGGATCGATGTCCAGATGGCTGCCGGCGAGAAGCGCGGCTTCGGGCACGAAGCGGCCGGTGAACACCACGCCGTCGCAGGCGATCCGCTCGCGCCGGTTTCTGCCTTCGATCTCCACCGCCTCGACGCGGTCCAGCCCGTGAATCGCGACGATCCGTGTGCCGGTCCGCACCGGCACGCCGAAGACGGTGCGCGCGATCCAGTCGCCGGGGCGTCGCGCGGTGATCCGCCCGGCTTCCTCGATCATCGCGACGGGAACGATGCCGGCATGCCGCAGGGTGAGGATGGCCGAGAAGGAGACGAGCTCGGTGCCGACGATCACCGCGCGCTCGAACGGCTTCGCGCGCCCGAGATAGACGAGCTGCTGCAGGGCGCCCGTCGTCGTCACGCCCCAGGGCCGGGTCCCGGAGATCAGCCGCGCGCTGCGCGGTGTCTCGCGCGCGCCGGTCGCGATGAGCACGGCGCGGCCCGACAGGCGCTCCGAGCCGCGCGGCGTGGCGATCTCGACATCGCCGCCGGGCAGGAGCCGCGTGACCGTGGCCGCGATACGCAGCTCGGCCGACCGGATCGCGGCGGTCAGTTGCCGGGCATAGTCCGGGCCGTGCAGGAGCCGACGAAACTCCCTGAGGCCGAAGCCGGTGTGGCCGCAATGGCGGGGGACGCCGCCGGCTTCGGTTTCGCGCTCGAGGACGAGGACGTCGCGGACTCCGAGCTCGCCCAGGCGCTGCGCGGCGCCGAGACCCGCCGGCCCGCCACCGATCACGACGACGTCGTGACGGCTCATGAGGCGCGCCTCGCGGCCGGCAGCTCCGGAATCCGCTCGCCGGCGAGCTCGGCCACTCGCCAGCTGCAATAGAAGCCCTGGCAGCGCCCCATCATGCAGCGGGTCCGCCGCTTCAGCCCGCCGAGACTGCCGGCGGGCAACGGGCCGGTGAGCGCCGCCTCGACCTCGCCGCGTGTCACCAGCTCGCAGTGGCAGACGATCTCTCCGGCGGCGCCCTGCCGGAAGGGCCGGGGGCAGTGCTCCGCCAGGTTCGGCACCGGGGTCCAGACCGGGTCGGTGCGCTCTGCCAACGGTGCGAACAGGGCGGCATAGAGACCGGCGACGTGGCGTGCGATTCCGAGCGCAGCGGTGAGCCCGGTCGATCGGATGCCGCCGACGGTGATCCAGCGCCGCTCGGGCAATGCCTCGATCTCGGTGGCCGGCCGCAGCCCGGCATAGATCGCTGTCACCGTCTGGCCGGACAGGCCGGGCAGGATGCGGCGGCCGGTCTCGATCAGCGCTGCCAGCGTGCCCTGGTCGCATGCGGCGGTGTCGCGGTCGTCCTGATCCTCCGCCGTCGGCCCGACCAGGAGATTGCCGAAGATCGTCCGGGCGACCAGCACGCCTTTGGTGCGCTCGGTCGGAACCGGCAGGATCGTGGCGTGGATGAGCCCCGAAGCCGGCTTGTCGAACACCACGAACTGGCCCTTGCGCGGCCGGATCTCGAACGGGCTGGGGCGGGCGATCGCCTCGACGATGTCGCCGCGCAGCCCGGCCGCGTTGACGACGGTGCGGGCCGTCACCGCGCCCGACGCCGTCTGCAGGACCCACCGGTCGCCGTCGAGGCGGCCGCCGGTCACCTCGGCCGCGCGCCGGATCTCGCCGCCATTCGCCAGGGCCTGCAGCGCATAGGCGAGCGGCGCCGACCAGGGATCGATCACGTGCTCGCCGGGGACGCGTACCGCGCCCTGGGCGCCCGGCGCCAGATTGGGCTCGAGCCGATAGAGCTCGGCCGGTGCGATCTCGGCGACGTCCGTGACGCCGTTCGCGTGCGCCTGGGCGACGATCGCCGGCAGGCGCGCGAGCTCCGTCGCGGTCCAGGCAACCACCAGGGCCGAGGTCTCGAGAACCGGCAGGTTGAGTCGCTCCCGGATCTCGACATACTCCGCATAGCCGGCGTGGATGCAGGCCAGCTCGAGACTTCCCGTCGGCGCGTCGAAGCCGGTATGCAGGATCGCGCTGTTCGCCTTGCTGGCGCCGCTCAGGATGTCGCTGCCGCGCTCCAGCAGGATGGCGCGGGCGCCGCAGAGCGCGAAGCGGCGCAGCAGCGCGCAGCCGACCACGCCCCCGCCGATGATCGCGACGTCATGGACTGACGGTGGATTTTCCAGCACAACTTGCTCCGCCCGGGCCGCTGCTTGCGAGCATATGAGGCACTTGACCGTTCGGTCAACATGTGATGCGGTTTTTTGACCGTTCAGGCGGGGACAGATGCAAAGGCGGCGAAGCGAGGCGGCGGAGACCGGGCGGACCATGGTGCCGGAGGAGCGGCGCCGGCGGATTCTCACCCTCATGAGCGGGAACCATCAGATCACGGTCAACCGGCTGGCCGCCGAGCTCGACGTCTCGAAGGAGACGATCCGCCGCGATCTGCGGGAGCTCACCGAGCGGCGGCTGCTGCTCAAGGTGCATGGCGGGGCGGTGAACACCCAGACCGCCCAGGAGAGCGAGTTCAGCCTGCGGGTTGCCCAGCAGAGGGCCGAGAAGCAGCGGATCGCGGAGCGCGCTGCCGCGCTGTTCCAGCCCGGCGACAGCCTGTTCATCGATGCCGGCAGCACCACCGCGATCTTCGCCGGCGCGCTCGCCGCGCGGAGCGGACTCACCGTCATCACCAACTCCGTCGATGTCGCGGCGCGGCTGTCGCACGGTTCGGGACGCAACCGGGTGCATCTCCTCGGCGGCGAGTATCGCGGCGATCCGCCGGAGACCGTGGGGCCGCAGACCATCGAGCAGATCGCCGGCTTCCGCGCCGACCACGCGGTGCTCACCATCGGGGCGATCGACGTCGAAGGCGGCTTCCTCGACTTCAACATCGACGAGGCCAAAGTGGCGGCGGCAATGGTGCGGCAGGCCGGGTCGGTCACCGTTCTCGCCGATCACAGCAAGCTTGGCCGCCTCGCCCTGGTGAAGGTGTGTGACCTGAAGGAGGTCGCTCGCCTGGTGACCGACGCGCCGCCGCCGAAGACGCTCGGCAACGCGCTTCACGCGGCCGGGGTGGAGGTGGTGGTCGCCTGATGCCGCGCCTGCCGCCCGGCGGCATCGGCGCGGCGGACCGAGCCCACGGTCAGTCCGAGAAAGAGCAGGATGGCGATCGCATTGCCGGCCGCGCCGGCGGTCCGCAATCCGTCGATCGCAGCCAAGTCTCCTGCGATCCGCAGGGCAAGGGACAGCTGCAGCGCCGCGAGGTGCAGATAGAACGCGGGGCGGTAGGGCAGGGCGAACCGCGTCACCGCCGGCAGGATGATCGGCGCATGCGCGAACACCATGGCGAAGACGAAGCCGAGGAAGAAGGCGTGCAGCAGCGCGTCATAGACCAGCCCGCCCGGGGTTCCGGCCATCATCAGCAGGCCGGACAGGGCCAGCCAGCCATAGCCTGACAGCAGGCAGAGCGCGGCGAAGCGGACGAGCCCCTCCTGGCGGACCGTCCGCCGCGCAACGTCATAACGGAGCAGCCACAGGGCCAGCGCGACGACGGCGACGCCGAGGAGGCGCATCTCTCCGGGGCTCACGGTGGCGGCTGCGGCGCCCGTCGCCAGCAGGCCGAGCCCGCCGAGAAATGCCGCGCGATCGCCCCTTTGCGGGCGCAGGAGCCGGCGCAGCTCCAGCCGCTCGCCCGCGATGGTGAGCAGCAGGAACAGCATCCACCAGACCGTCGCGACGCGGACGTCTGCGCCGGCGAGCCAGGCGATGGTTCCGGCGAGCCAGCACAGCGCCCCGGCGGCGATCGTGGCGGTGAACAGGGCACGGTGCTGCAGCGCGACGTGGAGCGAGGCCATCGCCAGGACGAATCCGGCCGCGACGAAGAGAGCCTCGGGAATGGGGGAGGAGACTCCCAGGATCGCCGCGAGACCCGCCGGTCCGGCCAGTGCCGGCGCGCCGTAGCCCCACCAGCGCCCGAGCGCCACCGCGCGCTCGAGGCCGATCAGAGTCCCGAAGAACCCGCAGACCATGAGGGCGCCATGCGCGGCGGAGGCGGACTCCGCGGCCGGCAGGTCGATCCAGCCGAAGCGATACAGCCCGCCGAGAATGCCGCCGAGCAGGGAGAGGAACCCGAGCGCCAGCAGAGGCAGGCGGCGGAAGGCCGGCGAACCTGCTGAGGCGCTCCGCTCGGCGCCTCTATTCGTCATCCCAGCCGAGCGCCTCCCGTGCGGCCGGGGTCATGCGCTCCGGACTCCAGGCCGGCGTCCAGACGAGCTCCACCTCCACCGTGGTGAGCTCCGGCGCCGCCGCCCGGATCTCCTGTCGCGCGAGGCCGGTCAAATAGTCGCCGAGAGGGCAGGACGGCGTCGTCATTGTCATCTCGATGGCGACGCGCGGCGGGTCGCAGTCGATCCGATAGACGAGCCCCAGATCGACGATGTTGACGCCGATCTCCGGATCGATGACACGGCGCAGCGCCTCCGTCACGCGAGCTTCGATGCCGCCTGCTGCTGGCGCGCGGGGCTCCCCCGCCGTGGCGACGGCGTGGGCCGAGGGGCCGCGATCGCCGCTGCGGCGGCGAAAGGGAAAGTTGAACCAGCTGGCTCTCATTCTTCCTCGAGCATCTCCTTCAGCACGACCGCGTTGTTGTGGCGCTCGTCGTGAGCCGCGAACAGCAGCGTCACGGGGCCGTCCCGGCAGGCATCCTCGATCTTTCGTCGGAGCTCGGCATTCGCCTCGAGCTCCGCGCGATAGCGCCGCCTGAACTCGGGCCATCGCGCGGCATCATGTCCAAACCAGCGGCGCAGGTCGTTGCTCGGTGCGATGTCCTTGAGCCAAAGATCGATATGCGCGTTCTCCTTGCGCACGCCGCGCGGCCACAGCCGGTCCACGAGGATGCGCGTGCCGTCCTCGGGATCGGGCGCCTGATAGGCCCGCTTGAGCCGAACCAGAGGACGCCCCGGTCGCCGCCTGCGGCTGGCTGCCGCGCCGCGGCTCGGGCGGGGCGCGCCGACGACCGTCCCCGTCCAGGAGGGCGGGTCGCTGGCGGGAAAGGACTCGCGGCCAGCCTCGTCGACCAGGCTCCTTGGGGGTCGCGACGAATTCTTCGGTTTCGTCATCATCCGCCTCCATGCCGTCAGATCTCGGTATCTCGGTCGAACTCCGGAGATTCGACTGCGTGACGGCGTAATGAATAGGTGGGCGGCGGACCGACGGCGGTCAAGGAACCCGGTCTGCCGCGGCTGCCCGTCACGCCTTCAGCTGGTCGCGCAGCCTGAACTTCTGGATCTTGCCGGTCGAGGTGCGCGGCAGCTCCGAGAACCGGATCTCGCGCGGGGCCTTGTAATGAGCGAGATGGTCGCGGCACCAGGCGACCAGTTCCTCGGCCGTCGCGGTCCTGCCGGGCTTCAGCTCGACGAAGGCGCAAGGCGTCTCGCCCCATTTCTCGTCCGGCTTGGCGACCACCGCGGCGGCGGCAACCGAGGGATGCTTGTAGAGAGCTTCCTCGACCTCGATCGAGGAGATGTTCTCGCCGCCCGAGATGATGATGTCCTTCGACCGGTCCTTGAGCTGAACGTAGCCGTCCGGGTGCTTGACCCCGAGATCGCCGGAGTGAAACCAGCCGCCGGCAAAGGCGTCGACGGTCGCCTTGGCGTTCTTCAGATATCCCTTCATGACGACGTTGCCGCGGAACATGACCTCGCCCAGGCTGCGGCCGTCGGCCGGGACCGGCTGCATGGTCTCGGGATCGAGCACGTCGAGCCCGTCGAGGACCAGATAGCGCACGCCCTGGCGCGCCATGCGGGCGGCCCAGCCCGCCGTGTCGAGCGCATCCCAGTCGGAGTTCCAGTCGTTGACGACGGCGGGTCCATAGACCTCCGTCAGGCCGTAGAGATGGGTGACGGCGAAGCCCGCCGCCTTCATGGCGGAGAGCACCGCCTCCGGCGGCGGCGCCGCGGCGGTCATGAAGGTGACGGGGGCGGGGACCGGCCGCTTCTCCGACTCGGCCGCGCCCAGGATGAGGGACATGACGATCGGCGCGCCGCACATATGGGTGACGCCGTGCGCGGCGATCGCCTCGTAGATTGCCGCGGCGCGCACGGCGCGCAGGCAGACATGCGTCCCGGCGACGGCCGAGACCGTCCAGGGAAAGCACCAGCCGTTGCAGTGGAACATCGGCAGGGTCCACAGATAGACCGCATGCTTCGGCATGCCGCAGGTCACCACGTTGCCGAGCGCCAGCAGATGCGCGCCACGATGGTGGTAGACGACGCCCTTGGGATTCGACGTGGTGCCGGAGGTGTAGTTGAGCGAGATCGCGTCCCACTCGTCCCCCGGAAAGCCGCCGTCGTAGCTTTCGTCGCCGTCGTCGAGCAGCGTCTCGTAGTCCAGGCTGCCGAGCCGTGCGCCGTCCTGCGGGAATTCGGGATCGTCGTAGTCGACGATCAGCGGCTTGACCTTGGCGAGCGCCAGCGCCTCCGCCACGGTCTTCGAGAACTCGCGGTCGGTGATCAGGACTCTGGCTTCCCCGTGATCGAGGATGAAGGCGATCGTGGCGGCGTCGAGGCGAGTGTTGAGCGCGTTCAGCACCGCGCCGCACATCGGCACGCCGTAATGGCATTCGATCATGGCGGGGGTGTTTGCCAGCATCACCGCGACCGTGTCGCCGCGGCCGATCCCACGCCCGGCGAGCGCCGAGGCCAGCCGATGGGCCCGGGCGCGCAGCTCGCGATAGGTCAGGCGCATGCCGCCATGGATGACCGCCTGCCGGTCCGGGAAGACGTCGGCCGCGCGCTCCAGGAAGCTCAGCGGGGTCAGAGGCTGGTAATTGGCGGGATTCTTGTCGAGATCGCTGTCGAAGATGGTGCTGGTCATGTCCGTCGCGTATCCATGCTCGCTCCGCGGCCGCAGGGCTTCCGTACCCCTGCGCGGCCGCTGCCGCCCGATCCGGCAGCTTACAGCGGATCGTGGGAAAAGGTCGCCACCCTCGGAAGGGAAGGACCTAAGGCGAGGACGTGACGGAGGTCAGCCGGCGGGGGCGCTCGTCTGGACTCCGGAGATGGCTGCCTGGAGACGCGCCTCCTGCTCGGGCGAGAGCGATGTGCGCAGGACGCGTCCCCGGAAACCGGACAGCTCCGACAGCACCTTCTCCGGCTGCACCTTGCGCACCAGCACGAACAGCGCCGAGCTGTCGGGCTTCATCGTCTCGGCCAGCGAGCGGATGAAGTTGTCGTCGATGCCATAGTCGATCAGCGCGCCCGACAGCGCGCCGCTTCCGGCGCCCACCAGCCCGCCGATGGCGAACCCGGCGAGCGGATTGAGGAAGAGCAGCCCGACCAGCGTGCCCCAGATCGCGCCGGAGCGCCCGCCGGAGGCGGCGCCCGCCCCGACCAGGCTGATGCTCTGCTTGAGATTGATCTTCCCGTCCGGCTGCCGGATGACGACCACCGCGTCCGCAAGATCGACCAGGTACTCCTTCTGCAGGCGGTTCAGCTCGGTCAGGGCGCGATCGGCCTCCTGCGGGCCGTCGAACGCGACCGCGATGAGATCTGCCATCAGACCCTCCCTGAGTGGCCGTTGATCCGGGCGTTTCTCCTGCAGATCGAGGCAACGCCCGGGCGCGTCAGCGGTTCCCGCCGGCGACCAGCCAGACCGGGTCCAGATAGCGGTCCGCCGGCCCGTCATAGGGAAGGCGCGTCACGTCCCAGTGCTGGATGAGATGCGCATAGGCGGCCCAGACCGGCGGGCCGCCGCCGATGAAGATGACGCGCCCCGGAAATCGCGCGATGACGTCTTCCGGCCGCTCGGAGGAGCGGATGGCGACGATCGTCCGATCTTCATGCGCCCAGCCGGGCACCGAGGCGATCGTCTTGGGGCCGGCGACCAGCACATGCCCGCGCGTGGAATCGAAGAAGCGCTGTACGTCCGCGACGTACTCGGGATCCCGATTTCCCTCCCAGGGAAGCCGTCCATCGAGGCCGAGCTGGCCGCGTTGCCCGATCGCGCACATGGCGCGGACATAGGTCATGTGATGATCTCCGCCGATGATCGTCCGGCGCGGCGGCCGGGTCTCCACTCTTCTATATGAAGACGTAGATCAGGCGCGCGGCAACATGGTGGCTGTTGAGCACCAGCTCCCGGACCGTCCCGCCGCCGAGCGAGGCATCCGTCGCCTCGTCCGTCGCGGCCGAGACGACCGCCAGGAAGATCCAGGCGGTGTCGACGGTGAAGGGCGGGTCGACGGAGAAGTCGACATCGAAGCTCGCCGCCCGCGGCATCCTCGCGGTGACCGGGCCGTGCGGGCTGGCCAGCCCGACGGCCTCCCAGCCATCGGGCAGGGCGGGCGCGGCCCCGGCCAGCCGGTCGACGACCGCCGTCTTCCAGGCCGGCGACAGGGCGATCGCTGCGCCGTCGCTTCCGTCCGTGATCTCGCGGCGCAGGAGAAGGACCCGCATGTCCGCGGGATTCACCGGCTGGAAATGCCGGTGATGCACCAGAACGTCGACCTTGTAGGGAATCGGCTCGACCCGCACGACCCGCGCGCCGGCGACCGGGAAGGTCTGGTTCTGGACGAGCTCCCGGAGATCCGCCTCGCTCGGTTCGGGACCGTCCCAGGGATCGGCATAGACCTTCCCGGCGACGACGGCGGCATTCCACAGGTCGACGTCGACGCGTGCGACGGCGGGATCCGGCAGGCCCCGCGCGGCCCGGAACGCCTTCACCCGGGCGTCGAACTGATGGGTCCACTTGCCGGTCGGGCGGACCAGCGGATCGTCCGCATGCATCGCGGTCTGCAGGACCCACAGGTCGTAGGCGAGGCCGAAGGCGGACATCGTCCAGGGCAGGCCGCCGGCACGCGCCAGCGGCGCCGGCGCTCCGGGCGCAGGGCGAAACGCGATGTCCGGGCTGGCGTGCCAGTCGAAATCTCTCGGCGGCTGGGCCCTGCTCTCCGGGTTGGTCAGCACCGTCGGCAGGCGCCGGCGCGTGTCGAAGGCATGGACGCGCAGATAGGTGCGGCGCGGCGGCGTCGGAATCGTGGTGAGGTCGACCTCCCACACGCCGCGGGCCTGCAGGGCCGCGCGCAGGACCTTCACGTCGCCGTTCTTGAAGAACGCGAGGTCCTGAACATAGGCGTCCGGCAGGCCGTTGGAGAAGATCTCCCAGTCCCACTCCGGCACGCCGTTCACGAAGCTGAGCTCGCCTTTCCAGACTCCCGCGGACGTTCCGGCATAGACGACCGTGACGTCGTCCGGGTCCACGGCGACGGCGAAGCCGGGTGCCCGCGTGGACTGGGGATGCTGATGCAGCCCGGTCGGATACCACTTGTCCACGCCGTCGAACCACCACAGCGTGTCCATCCGGTCGGCGACCTCGAGCGTGTCGTCGTCGAAGGTCGCGAAGCCGGTCGCCGCGACGTAGTACGAGCCATGCGGCAGCCGGCCGGAATCCTGGACCGCCAGATCGCTCCACGCCCCCTTCGGCGGCATGACGGGACTGCTCGTCTCGCCGATCTCGTCGTTGTCCATCTCGTCGTCGCCGCATTTCTCGTTGTAGCGCGACAGCACCTTCTTCGACCATTTGCCGGTCGCCGTGTCCCGCGTGAACATGACGATGGCCCGGCCGCAGAGCGCGACGATGCGATCCTCGATATGGCCGGGAGGCCCCGCCCATTGCACCACGCGCACGCTGCCGAACTCGGGGTCCAGCGCGTCGAGCGACGTGTTGTTGGCGCCGTTCCGCCGCGGGTCCTTCCCCGACGGGAGCGTCTGCCAGGTCATCCTGGGCGCCAGCGGGTCGGGATCCCAGTCCTCGCTGATCCAGACCCGGTTGGTCCCCAGCGCGATGCGCGCCTTGTTTCCGACGCCGGGAATGACGTGCAGATCGGAATAGAAGGCGGAGACGTTCTTTTCCCTGTCGATCGATTCCTTGGAGCAGCCCGACCGCTCCACCGGCGACACCCAGTTGCCGCCGCTGTTGTTCCAGTCGGCGCGCGTGTACTGGCCGATATAGTAGGCCGGGCGGGTGGGGTGAAACGCGACGCCCCCGCCGTCGCCGCTGATCCACAGGCGCCAGATCGTGTCACCGGTTCGGGTCTGCGCGCCGTTGTCCTGCGTTCCGATGATGACCGCTCCATCGATCGTCGGATGGTTCGCGACGAAGCCGGCCTCGATGACGGAGAGCCCGTTGTTGCGGGCGATGAAGCTGTAGGATTCACCGCCCTGCCGGGACTGGTAGACGCCGCCGTCGCAGCCCACCCAGACCTGCGAGCCGGCCGGATTGCCGGCATAGCGGACCGCGTGCACATCGGCGTGCACGTTGTTGCCGATGAAGGTTGCCGTGTCGGTGCCCGGCGCCTCCTCCTTGGTCGCGTCGAAATTGCAGGCGAAATCGTCGGCCGCCGCGGTTCCGCTGACGGTCAGCCGGAACAGGCTGGCGCTCCAGTCGCCGCCTTCCAGGGTCGGCTTGCCGTTGACGATCCTCGTGGTCTGCTCGGCCAGCACCGTGCTGCCGCCGACGATCACCTCGTCCGGCTTCTCCGGGTGAACGGCGACGTCGAGGTCATAGGACGACTGATCGTGCTTCTTGCCGAACAGATGCTTGGGGAGCCCGCGCACGCGCCGCGCCGTCTTGCCGTCGATGCGCCATAGCCGCGGGCCCCGGCCCAGCACATAGAGGATCGACGGGTCCTTCTTGTGGACAGCCAGCCCGAGCCGGCCGCCGCGGTCGCGGCCGTCGAGATCGACCTTCTCGTAGGGGCCGTCGACGCCGCTCTCCGAAACCCAGATGCCCGTATCCGAGAACAGCGTATCGTCCACCAGCGCGACCCAGAGCCGCGCGGGGGTGGCGCCTTTCGCCGGCTCCCACAGCACGTCTGTGCACCACTTGTCGTCGTCGGCGTCGAAGTCGAACGGGCCGGCGGTCACCCGCACCCAGTTGGCGCCTTCGGCGAAGGCGCCCTCGCGCTTCCACAATCCGGTGGAGGTGGCGGCGACCAGGGCGGTCTCGGCGCCGGGGGTCTTCGCCAGGCGGAAGATGCCCATGCCCGAGAGATTCGTCGCCTCCCGCTTCCAGGGATTGATCTCGGGATGCGCCAGCGCGTCCGGCAACGGCCGGCTGAGCTTCAGGACGCCGATGCCGGCCGCCTTGCCGCCGGGATAGCCCGCGGTGTAGGGCCGGATCTCGCCGGTCCCGGCATAGACCACGTCCTGGGAGCCGTCGGGATTGGCGCCGAAGGTGACCAGCAGACAGCTCGTCACCAGGCTGTTCGGTCCTGGTGCGGTCGCTTCGCCGATCGGCGTCGAGGCCCCGGCGCCAAGCGGCGACCAGCTCACCCCGGAATCGCTCGAGTACCAGATGCCGCCATTGGCGGTCGCCGCGTAGACGCGCTCCCCGGTCTCGCTGACCGCCAGGTCGCGCACGCGGCCGGTCACGCGCGGGGCGCTGCCGGCCTGGCCCTCGATGGTGGTGGAGGGGCCGATCGGGACCCACACATCGGCATCGGGATCGGTGAGCAGCGCGCCGAGCAGCGAGGCGCGCGCCGCGCTCGCCTCGGCGAGGATCTGGCCGGGCACGGTCGCGAACCGCTCGAACAGCGCCTCGGCCCGGAAGCGCGCCCGGTCGCGCTTGTCCGGATTGAGCACGCCGGGCCAGTCGTAGCGCGCCATCAGACTTCTCCCTCGCTCGGCGTCTCCGGGCTCGGCGGACCGACGCGGATATAGCCCTCCTGCACCTCGGCCGGCAGCTCCGGCAACAGCGCGGTCTGGGTGGCGGCGAGGATGGGGTCGTCGCGCCAGGTGACCGGCGAGTCGCGCCGCGTCCAGACCTGCTCCTTCGGGAAGGAGGAGATCCTGGGCAGCCGCACGTCGCCGGGCTCGATCAGCACCGGTCCCACCCGCGCCGAGGGCGCCATCACCGACAGCCCGGGGAAGGTCCAGTCGCGGGCGAGCATCAGCGATTTGCGCGGCAGGACGCCGGAGGTCAGGTGGACCTTGCCGGCCGGGTGCAGCAGCAAGGTGAGGCGCACCACCTGGCCCGGATGCACGCGCAGCTCGTCCTCGGCCATCAGATAGGGGTGCAGGATGGGACGCACCGGCGGGATCTGCGGGATCGAGCCTTTCTGGGCCAGATGCCCGCGGCCATGTCCGCCGTCGAGCGCCCCGTCGCGCACCGCCTTGTCCACGACGTGGAAGCGGCTGTAGTCGTCGTCCACGAAGAAGCCGAGCAGCCCGTCGTCGCTCCGGGTCAGCTCGCCGATGCGCACGGGAAAGGCCCGGTCGGCGAGATCCCGGTAGGCCGCCTCGCGGGCGGCGCGCAGCGCGGCGTCCGACAGGTCGAGCTCGTCGAGGTCGTCGTCGATCTCCAGCCGCAGGATCGCGCGCACCACTGCGATGGGGCGGCCGACCAGCCCGGCGATATGGGCGGTGCCGAGATTGGAGAAGGTGTCGACGGTCCAGAGCGTGGTGTCGATCGCGCGCAGCATGGCCGACAGCGCCGACTCCGTGTCCGGCTCGGCAGACGCGCCCTTGCGCGTGGCGGCATCGACCGCCACAAGCCCCGATGCCATGTATCCGAGGATCTGCTGCGCCGGCTGGAGCTCGAAGAGCGGTCCGGCATCCGATGGCCCGGGCCGACCCGGCGCGATCTCCCAGGTCACGCCGCCGCCGAACGGCTCGTGCATCAGCTGGCCGAGCGGGCTGCCGGCCGTGTCGAACAGCTCGAGCGCCTCGTCGATATGGTCCGGCAGCAGGAATCCCGCGACCGGATTGATCATCGCCGCTTGGTCGATCTGGTCGATCGTCGCTTCCGGGCTGGCCGGGCCGAGATTGGCGGGATCGACGAGCCGGAACATCCAGCGCACCGGCCGCATCAGGCGCGGCGTCAGGCGGAGCGTCCCGGGCGGGCTGTCGGGCACGCGGCAGCGCTCCGGCACCTGCGTGCGCTCAATCGGCAGGTCGAGCGTGCGGCCGAAGGCGTCGACGATCCGCGCCCGAGTCAGCCTCAAGGCGCCGTTCACGATCAGCTGCGGAACGTCGACCGGAACGGGCTTGCCCAGAGCCGATCCGCCGTCCTGCCGCGGGTTGAGCACGCCGAAATCGCCGAGCGGCAGGCCGAGGAGCTGCTCCTGCAGGCTGTCGAGGGAGGCGGAGAGCACGTCGAGATCCTCGATCTCGTCGGCGATCGCCGCGAGCGCGTCTTCCGTCGCATCGTCCGCCTCGCCCGCATTCTCCGCGTCGCGCGCCGTTTCCGCCGCCATCCAGGCGTCGATCGCTGCGGCAAGCGTCGTCGCTGCGCCCGTGTTGAGCGCGCTCCGCCCGCGCAGGCGACGGGGCTCCACGTCCGGCAGCCAGGCGGGCTCGACCGGCTCCAGATCGACCGCCTCGAGCCTAACGCCGTCGAGCCGGTCCGTGGCGGCGAGCTCCACCTCCCATTCCAGCCAGAGCGGCACCCAGGGCTGGATCCAGGTGGTGACCGCGACCGGATCGGGATCGACACCGGCGACGAGAGAGAAGCGGCGCAGCTGGTCCGTCACCATCGCGCCGACCAGCCGCGTGGCGCCGCGGCCGCCCCGCTCTGTGACCGGAAGCGCGCCGCCGTAGGCGGCCGTCGCCCCGCCGAAACGCAGCGCCGCCTCGGCCTTGAGGCGCGCCTGGGCCTGGGCCTGCGGCACGGCGGACTGCCGGGCCGCCTGCTGCGCGAGCCAGGTCACGATGTAGGGATCGAGCAGGACGGTGTTGCGCGCCAGCGACAGGACCTCGGGCGGAATCGCGCCGGCCGGGAGGTCGGGCAGCAGCCCGGCGGCGTCGAGGACGCCTTCCATCCGCGTCCCCACCTGGGTGGGCCAGCGGCAGGTCATCTTGCCGTCGGGCGAGAAACGGCCGTCCCGGCGATGCCGCAGGCTGCGCAGCGCATTGCGCACGGCGACGATCGGCTCCAGCGGGCGGAAATAGCGCGGCGCCGACCGCTCGACCACACGCGAGCGCTCGAGCGGCGGCCCGCCCGTCGCCTTCTCCGTCCAGCTGTCGATCTCGGACCGAAGCTCGGCAGTGGTCTTCCGGGCGAGCTCGCTGCGGGCGCCGGGCTCGAACACCATCCTGGGCGATTGCGCCTCTGCGCCGGACGTTGCTGTCTTGCGCTTGCCGCCGTTCGCCTGGGCGGAGCGGGCGCCCCGCCCGGCGGGAAGCGGACCGGCCTCGCCGCCCAGGCGGATGCGCTCCGTTCCTCCGGGACCGCCGTGGCGCGATTCGAAACCGGAGGCATGCTCGTGCTCCTCGACATCGATTACGCCGTCCGCCGTGCCGAGCTCCTCCAGCCGCTGCCCGGTGAAGGCGCTCAGGATGCGCTCGGTGTCGCGGCGCTCGTCGGGATCGGTGATGCCCATGCCCTCCGTCGCCAGGGCCGCCGCCACGTCGTCGCCATGCAGCCCGATGGCGATGCCGGTCTGCTTCGGGTCGGGCCGCAGATCGCGCAGGGCCACGCGGCCGCCGAGCGGCACGCCGTAGACCGTCCCGTGCAGCAGGGTCGAGAAGAGATGCCGCGGCGGCGTCTTGACCACCCGGCTCGCTTCCTCGGCGAAGATCGACCGGCCAGGCTCGTAGCTCTGGGCCGCCGAGATTTTCTGCTCGCTCCGCGCCTGCTGGCCGACCTTGTAGCGATCTCCTGATTCGAGACCGATGCTCGCACGCTTCATCTGCACGAGGCCCGCTTCGGCCGGAAGCTGGTCGCCGCCCTCGAGATCCCGCGCCAGCCGCCAGCCGAGCGTCTCGAGCCGGTCGTAGAAGCTCGCTTTGCTGCGGGCGGAATCGAGCGGATCGAGCTCCGGCTTCGACCACCAGCCGGCCACCACATAGGTCCCGGTATTGCCGAGGGCGCCGCCGCCGGGAAGAGAATCGAGATCGTCCAGCGGATCGTGGAAGGCGAAGCGGTTGGCCACCGCGTCGTAGACGCCGGTCCAGTTGAGCGTGCCGCCGACGCTGCCGGTCAGCTCCTCCGGCGCCACGGTCTTGCCGGTCGGCGCGACCGACGCATCGGGCCAGCTCTCGAGCGGGACGACCCGGGTCGTATCGGCCTCGATCACCCAGCCGCGCATTGCGGCGCGGTCCAGGCCACGCCGCGGCACGACGATGCGCAGCACGACCCAGCGGTCCGGCAGGGCGGGCAGGCCGAGGCGGTTGCGGGATCCGGTCTCGACCTCCTTGAGCTCCCCCGATAGGAGCGAGTCGGGCAGCGCCCAATGCAGATGGATGCCCGGCGCTCGTGGCTTGCCTTCAGAAAAGGGCTCCGGCATCGCCTCCGGGTCCTTGCCGTCCGGCGTGGTGAGCGTGAAGGGCAGGCGGACGAAGGCTCCCTTGCTGTCCTTCGCGACGTAGAGCGCCTGGACGTCGATCGGCACGAGGAGGCGCGGATGGCGGATCAGGCCCGTGTCCCAGCTGCCGATGGTCTTGATGTCGGCCCCGGTCCGGATGAGTCCGGACCAGAGCGGACTCACCATCGCCCTGGCGATGCGATCGGGATCGGGAGGCGGGCTCATGTGACGTTCTCCCGGAACACGATCTCGAGATCGCTGAGCCGGTAGCCGATGGTGGGGCGGAAGACATCCTCGATCCGTGGCGTCACGTCGGTGCGGCCGAAGACCTGCCGGTAGGGAAACCGGATCATCTGGAGCGCGAACTCCGCCCCGTCCAGGTCCGGGCCGGTGTTGGTCTGCGGCGTGTCGATGAAGTTCTGCGCGGTCCGCCGCAGGTCGAGCACGCCCGGCGCGTTCGGGCGGAAGGCGACGGGCATCATCGTCTCGGGTACGACGTCCTCGGTCGTGTTGCGGTCCCGCGCCACGACGGCGGCACTGAAATTGCCGCTGCTTCCGACCGGCGACAGGCGGACGCCGAACTGCAGGCCCTGGCGCGGCTCCTCCAGATGGACGAGCTGGGGAATGCCGTCGAACAGGGCGAACAGCACCGCCGGGGCGAGGCGTTCCAGCCTCAGCAGCTTCAGCCGGTTCGGGTGGCTCTCCGGCACGATTTCCTCGTCCCCCACCACCTCCCGCGAGTACGCCCGGACATGCATGCCGGGCCAGCCGGAGACCGCGCGCGAGCGCAGCAGGAAGCCGGTGATGACCCCGGCCGTGCCGCGCTGCACCGGCTCGCCGCCCGGCATGCGCACGTCGCGCTCCTCCTCGTCCAGCTCGCGGCGGATCTCGCCATAGAGCGGCTCGATCTGGGCGCGATCCGCCGAGTTCAGCGTGCCGACGCTCAGCGCGCCCTGAACCAGCGCGTCTGTCCAGTTGCGATCGAGGTAGAAGAACCGGACCGACTCGGGCGGCAGCAGCTCGGAATCGGCCACCAGATAGGCGAAGGGGACGCCTTCGAGCAGCCGCAGCCGCGCGAGCCATTGGCGAAGATCCCGCGGCACGATGCGCGGTTCGCCGGTGCGCGAATGACTGTCGGTCGGAAAGGCCGTGTGGCCGATCGTGGCTTCCTTGAGCTCGCTGAGGACCCGCGCGCCCGTGAACTTGGCGGTGCTCATTCCTCGGCCTCCTCCCTGGCCCGCCGCGCCGCGTCGCGCAGCAGGCGTTGCAGCCGGGCGCGGCCGCGCTCCTCCGGCGGGCCCGCCTCGCGTCCGGCGCGCGGGCGCCTGCCCGGCGCGCGAACCGGCGGCGGTCGCCGCCCGGTATCGTCCGGGGGCAGCACGTCGTTCGTCAGCTGCTCCAGGACCGCGTCCAGACCCGTGGCCAGATGGCCCAGCATCTCCGGCCTGGCTTCGTCAGCCACCCTGGTCGGCACCGCGACGCTGTGGAGCAGGCTGAAGTCGCCCGTCCTGAGCGCCGTGTGGACCCGCTCGGTCTCCAGCCCGAACCCCGCGGCCATGATCTCTCCGAGATCGCCGGCAAGGGCCTCGATCGGACGGCCGGGATCGACCGGCGGGCGCGACGGGCCGAGCACGCGCTCCGGCATCTCCGCGGCGAGCTCGACCAGCTTGCGATTGACGAGGGCGCCGACCTTGCCGATGGCGCTCGCGCCGAGGCTCGACGTATCGACCGCGACGTCGGCGAGCAGAACGTCGGCAAAGCGCTTCGCCCGCGCCGCGCCGAACTGCTCGCCGCGCCAGCGCGCCAGGGCGGCCACGACCGACGGGTGCGACAGCGCCAGAAGCCGCCCGATCTCGAAGGCGCAGGCATAGGCCAGGTCTTCCCGCCCGTCCGGCACCAGGCGGCGCAGCTGGTCGCTCACATGGGCGAGCGGCAGAGGCTCGCCGGGAGGGGCCGATTCTCGGGTCGTCAGGTTCGGCACCAGCGGGCCGCGATACCAGGCGCGCACCGATTCGCCGCGCCGCGTCAGATGCGGCAGGCCGACATGTCCGGTCTCGGCGAGCTCCGCCTCGGGCCGCGTCGGCGGCGGGTCCGGCGGCGCGTCGCCGGCGCGCGGTTCGAAGCAGTCCGGGAAGGGCTTGCCCGACGGGCGTCCCGCGACCGTGCCCAGCATCCCGACATCGAGTCCTTGCATCAGCGTCTCGAACGATCCGGCGCCCGTGCAGCTGAAGGACCAGTAGGTGAGGACCGGAAAGCGGTAGGTCTTCTCCACCACCAGCGGTTCGAGCGGAAAGCGGAAGCGGCCGGCCATCGCATCGCGCACCAGCTGTCCCGCCTCGGTGACATGGGCAGAGACCGCGATCTGCTCGATCGAAGCGGGGCCGGTGCTCCATTGCTGGGCCGTCGTCTTCGCCTTGGACGGGGCGGCAGCGGAGGAGGCCTTCGCCATGCCCGCGCCGGAGATCTGCCCGCCCGTCGCGGCGGCCCGCATCGGGGCGCCGTCCGGCGCGGGCAGGTCGACTCCGGAGAGGGCGGGATTGACGACCACGTCCCCCATGACCGTCTTGTCGAAGTCGGCCACCTTGAACTTCGCCTTGGCGTCGACCTGGAAGACCACCTCGTTCGGGAAGAAGCGGTCGGTCGGCTGAACCGGCGGCGGCAGGGCATCGAGCTGGCCCTCGAGATTGACCAGGCAGGCCAGGTAACGCACCGGCTTGCATCCGACGCGATCGAACTGCGGCAGCCGGTTCGCCAGCACCACCGCGAGAAACCCGTCATCGTCCCCCATGGCGAGCTCGGTATCGCTGATGTCCACCTCGCGCACATGGACGAGCAGCTGCAGGTCCTCCTTGGTCGGGAACACCTTGGTGACGGTGGTCTGCGGCACCGAAAGATAGACGCCGGTCGGCGTGTCGCTCGGGCCGGACAGGGCGAGGGGCGGCGTCACGCAATCGGCTATGGGGGATTCGGCGGAGATCGCGCCTTCGCCTTCCGCAATCACCACCAGGGCGAGCCACGGGATCTTGCGGTCGGCATCGACCGCCCGCTCCCAGGGCAGGGTGCGCCGGCGCAGCACGATCTGCGGCAGGCGGCTCTCGAACGCGCCTTCGGCATTGGCCGGCGGATAGGTCGAAAGGATCTGGTCCGGCGGCATGCGGAAACGCGGCGAGTTGATGCGCAGATGGCCGCCATAGGGCTCGGTCGGATAGCTGGCGCCATCCGGGTCGTCGACGCGCTGCTTCCCTTCGAGCACGTAGTCGCCCGCCGTGAGCGGCGGAACGACGCGGCTGTGCAGCACGAAATGGCTCTTGCTCACCATGGCTGTGCCCTTTGCGGCCCGATCACCGGGACGTTCTCGTCCTTCGCTTCGCTTTCGTCTTTCGCTTCGCCTTGGGTTTGGCGGCCTTGCGCTTTGCGCGGCTCCTCTCGCCCGGTGGGGTCCGCTCCCGGCGGCGCTCCGTAGCCGGGCGGGAGGCCGCAGGGCCGCCGCCCGGGCGCCCCGCCGACCAGCTCAGGACGACATCGCCCTGCCGGCCTTCGGCCAGCGGGCGCACGGCGCGTTCCAGCCCGGCGCGCAGCAGCCGCTCGGCGAGCGCGTCGGCATCCTCCGTTCCGGCGAGAACGCCGGCGACCCGCCAGGCGTCCTCGCGCGCGACGCTCACCTGAATGGCGCCCTCGTCTCTTGCCTCCGGCCGGATCGCATAGATCAGGACGGTGCGGCTGCCGATGACGATGGCGATCGGGCGCGTGGGATTCCCGGCGCGATCGGTCGCGCGCTCGGCCCCGGTCAGGCCGAGGGAAAGGTTCTGCGCCGCGGCTGCGCCGGCCGGATCGTCGATGATCACCGCCACGGCCGTGACCGGCACGGTGAGCCGGGTGATGAGGAGCGCCGACGGGGCGACCAGGTCCGCCGCGGCGATCCAGCCGGCGCGGAAACGCTGCCGGGTGCGCCGGACGGGTGCTCCTTCCGCGCGCAGCGTGCCGCCCGGAACGATTGCCGTGGCCCAGCCGACATAGGGGAGCATCTGCGCGTCATGCCAGCCGAACAGGCCGGGGGCCGCCTGCTCGTCCTGCCGCTGGCCGAGAGCGATCGCCGCCAGCCGCTCCGTGCCGCGCGGCACCGTCACGCCGCCGCGCCCTGCCGTCCAGTCGCCGACGATCCGTCCTCCGGCGCCGAGGGCGACGACCCGTGCCGGTCCGCCCGTCGCGACGAGCCGCGGCCTCGCCGCGTCCGGGTCGACGT
>DAIMFL010000007.1:0-12926 GCA_036724615.1 Alphaproteobacteria bacterium
CAAGTCGTCGGTCTGTATTGACATCGTGTATACATAGGCGCACAATCCCGCCATGGGAAAGAGCCGCTCTTCATCTTCCAGACCCTCGCGCGCTGCCACAGCGGTCGTGGAGCGTTCTTCGGCGGCAGATGCGAAGGGCAGCATCAACCTGCGCATCGAGGCGAACACCCGCCAGCTCATCGACGATGCGGCGGCGGTCCTCGGCAAGACGCGCACTGAGTTCATGATCGAGAGCGCCCGGCGGCAGGCGATCGACGTGCTGCTCGAACAGCGGCTCTTCGCGCTCGCCCCCGAGCGTTACCGGGAATTCATGCAGGCGCTCGACAATCCTCCGGCGCCCGGACCGAAGCTGCGGTCGCTGCTGCGCCGAGTCCCGGCATGGGAGAGGTGACGGACGAGCCGGAACGTCCTGAATCTTGCCTTTCGGCCCCTGTTCCCCTGACCGCCCAGCACGACCTGTCGACCTTCGATTGCGGCGAGCCGGCGCTGAACGACTGGCTGCGGCATCGTGCGTTGAGAAACGAGAGCCGGTTCTCGCGGACCTATGTCGTCTGCGATGGCAATCGAGCGGTCGCCTATTTCTGTATCTCCGCCGGGGCGGTCGAGCGCTCGGCGGCTCCGGGCAAGGTCCGGCGCAACGCGCCGGATACGATTCCGGTCTCCATCATCGGGCGGCTCGCGGTCAGCCACGAGCATGCGGGGAAAGGCCTCGGGGCGGACATCCTGTCAGACTCGCTGCGCCGCGTCGCTGTCGCCTCACAAAGCATCGGCATCGGGGCGGTGCTGGTCCACGCCAAGGATGAAGCGGCGAAGCGCTTCTATATGAAATGCGCGGAGTTCATCGAGTATCCTGCCGACAGCCGTACCCTGTTCCTTCCCATCGAAACCGTGGTCGCGGCCTTTCGGGTATGATCCGCGTCGCTTCCGACGTGAGCTCCCAATCCGCAGGGGCGATCGAGTGGGAGTGACCCGCCATCGGACCCGCGGCTCAGAGGCGCCGCCGCGGGCTGTACGGGCTGGCGGGGTTGACGTCGAGGTCGACGATCTCGACGCAGCTTTGCCGCTGCCGGTGGCTCGTCCCCGCGTGCCACGGGCCATCGCGCAGTCGGACGTCGCTCGCCTTGGACAGCCGCAGGCACTTCCAGTCGCCGCCAGGCGGCAGTCTGGTCTCGCTCCCGCCGGCGAACTGGTAGACCAGCGCCGCCTCCTGACCCTTGCTGTGGCCGAGGACGATCGGACAGAGCTCGCGCGGGTATCCGCCATAGGTGCAGAGGACCTGTTTGCGCTCCGCCATGGCCAGGGCGAACAGTTCGTAGGTCGCACTCGGCATATGGCGCCCTCATCCGTACAGTTGACGGACATGACGGACACGGATGGCCCGATCGGGGAGTGAACGACCGCGCCGGGGCGCCGGATCCGGCGGTTCAACGCCCGAAAGACACGAATTCTCCCGCCCGCTGTCGGGCGCGGGCTTGCCCGCGCGTCCTCTGGCCGACGGAGCCGGTCCGGCTCCGGCAACATCGGAAGGAGAGAGACATGCGCGTGATGGTCATCGTGAAGGCGACCGCCGACAGCGAGGCGGGGATGATGCCCCCGGCCGAGCTTTTCGAGGCGATGGGCAGGTACAACGCCGAGCTGGTCGAGGCCGGCATCATGCAGGCCGGCGATGGGCTGCGTCCGTCCTCCCACGGCAAGCGGGTCGCCTTCGACGGGCCGAACCGCAGGGTGATCGACGGCCCGTTCGGCAATATCAGCGAGCTCGTGGCCGGATTCTGGCTGTGGCGGGTGAAGGACATGGACGAGGCGGTGGCCTGGGTGAAGCGCTGCCCCAACCCGATGCCGGGCCCCAGCGAGATCGAGATCCGCCCGCTCTACGAGATGGAGGATTTCGGCGAGGTCCTCACGCCGGAGATCGCCGAGCTGCACAATCGGAACCGGGACCGGGTGGGAGGAGGGTGAGCCGCGCGGCGGCACAAAGGCTGGCGGCCGAGCAGGCGCGCAAGAAGGCCGAAGCCGAGAAAGCCCGGCGCGCCCGGCTCGACATCTTGAAGCGGCGCGGGGCGGCAGCCTGGCAGGACGTCGAGATGGAGATCGAGCGCCGCAACCCAGCGGGATACGAGACCGCCGCCGGTTTGCTTTCAGACCTCGAGGAACTGGCGGCGGAACAGGGTACCCTGGCTGAATTCACGAGACGCATCGAGGCCATCCGCGTGAAACATGGACGCAAGAGGACGTTCATCGAGCGATTGCGGGGAGGTGCGTAGCCATGTTCGATCTCAAATGGTCCGCCGCCGAGAAGAAAGTCGCGCGCCGAGCCTTCGAGGTCGCGCTCGACGCGGCGCTGGCGGGGATCATGGCCGAGTTCAAGGCGAAGGCAGCCGCGGCGCAGACAGCCTCTGAAATGTGGGCCCTCGAAGACTATTTGCGCCGGCGGCGCCGGGAGATCGACGAGACGTTCGACTATCGCTACTCGCAGCTGCCCTTCGTCTTTGCCTGCCTCATTCGCGACGGGCATCTGGATGAAACACGGCTCGCCGGACTCTCCGATGATAAGCTCGAGATCATCCGCAACTTTCTATCGCGAATGAGCGCAAGCTCGTCGCCCTGAGGCGCTCAGGGCAATTTGCGCTGCTCCACGTCCCGGACCGCGCCCTTGGCCGCGCTCGTCGTGAACGCGGCGTAGGCCTTGAGGGCCGTCGACACCTTGCGTTCGCGCTTCGCCGGCTTCCAGGCCTGATCGCCCTTCGCCTCCATCGCCGCGCGGCGGCTTGCGATCTCCGCGTCCGGGACGCGCAGGTTGATCTTCCTTTGCGGGATGTCGATCTCGATCACGTCGCCGTCCTCGACCAGGCCGATCAGTCCGCCTTCCGCGGCCTCGGGCGAGACGTGGCCGATCGAGAGGCCGGAGGTGCCGCCGGAGAAGCGGCCGTCGGTGACGAGGGCGCAGGCCGCGCCCAGGCCTTTCGACTTCAGATAGCTCGTGGGATAGAGCATCTCCTGCATGCCGGGCCCGCCGCGCGGGCCTTCGTAGCGGATCACCACCACCTCGCCGGCCTTCACCCTTCCGGTGAGGATGCCGCTGACCGCCGCGTCCTGGCTCTCGAACACCCGCGCCGGGCCGGAGAAGACGAGGATGCTCTCGTCGACGCCGGCGGTCTTCACGATGCAGCCGTCCTCGGCGAGGTTCCCCTCGAGCACGGCGAGCCCGCCATCCTTCGAGAAGGCGTGTTCGGCGTCGCGGATGACCCCCGCCTCGCGATCGAGATCGAGCTCCTTCCATCGGCGGCTCTGGCTGAACGCCACCTGGGTCGGCACGCCGCCCGGCGCGGCGCGGTAGAACTCGTGCACCTTCTCGCTCGTGGTGCGGCGCACGTCCCAGCGCTCCAGCGCCTCGGCGAGAGTCGCGCTGTGCACCGTCGGCAGGTCGGTCCGGAGAAGGCCCGCGCGGTCGAGCTCGCCCAGTATGGCCATGATGCCGCCGGCGCGATGGACGTCCTCCATGTGCACGTCGGCCTTGGCGGGCGCCACCTTGGAGAGGCAGGGGACGCGGCGCGACAGCCGGTCGATGTCTTCCATGGTGAAGTCGACGCCGGCCTCGTGGGCGGCGGCGAGGAGATGCAGCACGGTGTTGGTGGATCCGCCCATGGCGATGTCGAGGCTCATGGCGTTCTCGAATGCGGCGAAGCTCGCGATGGAGCGGGGGAGGACGCTCGTGTCGTCCTGCTCGTAGTATCGCCGCGCGAGATCGACGATGAGGTGCCCGGCCTCGCGGAACAGCCGCTCGCGGTCGGCATGGGTGGCGAGCACCGAGCCGTTGCCGGGCAGCGACAGGCCGAGCGCCTCGGTCAGGCAGTTCATCGAGTTCGCCGTGAACATGCCGGAGCAGGAGCCGCAGGTCGGGCAGGCCGAGCGCTCGATGGTCGCGACCTCGGCGTCGCTCATCTTCTCGTCGGCCGCCGCGACCATGGCGTCCACCAGGTCGAGCGCGACCTCCTTGCCGCCGAGGATCACCTTGCCGGCCTCCATCGGCCCGCCGGAGACGAAGACGCTCGGGATGTCGAGGCGCAGGCTCGCCATCAGCATGCCCGGCGTGATCTTGTCGCAGTTGGAGATGCAGACCATGGCGTCGACGCAATGCGCATTGCACATGTACTCGACGCTGTCGGCGATGAGCTCGCGCGAGGGCAGGCTGTAGAGCATGCCGTCATGCCCCATCGCGATGCCGTCGTCGACCGCGATGGTGTTGAACTCCTTGGCGACGCCGCCGGCCCGCTCGATCTCGCGCGCGACCAGCTGGCCGAGATCCTTCAGATGCACGTGCCCCGGCACGAACTGGGTGAAGGAATTGACGACCGCGATGATGGGCTTGCCGAAATCCGCATCCGTCATGCCGGTGGCGCGCCACAGGCCGCGGGCGCCGGCCATGTTGCGGCCATGGGTCGAGGTGCGGGAGCGATAGGCGGGCATGGGCGAGTCCTTGATGGGATCGGGGCGTGGGTTCCGGCCGGGGGAGCCGCAGTGTAGGGTGCGGCCCCGGGCTCTTCAATGCGTTAAGCTGCCCCGGCAACAGCGGGAACAGGAGCAACGGATGGAAATGCGCAGCCTGGGCGGGACCGGCCTCGAGATCGCGCCCGTGGTCCTCGGCGGCAATGTGTTCGGCTGGACCGCCGACGAGCGGACGAGCTTCGAGGTGCTCGACGCCTTCGTCGATCTCGGCTTCAACGCCATCGACACGGCGGATGCGTACTCGATCTGGGTGCCGGGCAACGCCGGCGGCGAGTCCGAGAGCATCATCGGCAAGTGGCTGGCCGCCGATCCGGGGAAGCGCGACAAGGTCGCGATCTTCACCAAGGTCGGCTCCGACCTGAAGCAGCCGGGCAGGAAGGGCCTGTCCGCGCGCTGGATCGCGCAGGCGGTCGAGGAGTCGCTCCGGCGGCTCAGGGTCGACCGCATCGATCTCTATTTCTCGCACTGGCCCGACCCGGACACGCCCCAGGAGGAAACGCTCGGCGCCTATGACGAGCTCCTGAAGGCCGGCAAGGTGAGGTCGATCGGCGCCTCCAACCTGGATGCCAGGCAACTGGGCGAGGCGCTCGGCGTGGCGAAATCCGAGAACCTGCCGCGCTACGAGGTGCTGCAGCCCGAATACAATCTCTACGACAGGGCAGGCTTCGACGGCCCGCTGTCGGAGCTCTGCATCCGCGAAGGCCTGGGCGTCGTCACCTATTTCAGCCTGGCCTCGGGCTTCCTGACGGGCAAGTACCGCTCGAGGGACGATCTCGGGCAGAGCCAGCGCGGCGAGGACGTGGCGAAATATCTCGACACCCGCGGCCTGCGGATCCTCGCGGCGCTGGACGAGGTAGCGGCGGCGCATGGCGCCACGCCGGCCGAGGTGGCGCTCGCCTGGCTGATGCAGCGCCCCGGCGTCACCGCGCCGATCGCCAGCGCCACCAGCCGGGCCCATGTGGAAAGCTTCGCGCGCGCAGCCGCCCTCGTGCTGACCGAAGACGACATGTCTCGGCTGAACGAGGCCGGCGACCAGCCGCCGCGGGCCGCGTCGTGATCGAAGCCTCCTGCCATTGCGGCGCCCTCCGGCTGGAGATTACGGAGCGGCCGCTGCAGCTGACCTCCTGCAACTGCTCGATCTGCCGCCGGTTGGGGGCGCTGTGGGCTTATTTCCATCCCGACCAGGTCGTCTTCCGGGCAGGGGCGGGGACGACCGTGCCCTATGTCCATGGGAAGCGGACTCTGGAATTCCACCACTGCCCGACCTGCGGCTGCGTCACCCATTGGGAAAGCGTGGCGAAGACGGGCGCGGACCGGATGGGGGTGAATGCCCGGCTGATGGACCCGGCGGACATCGCCGACGTACCGGTGCGCCGGTTCGATGGCGCATCGAGCTGGACCTATCTCGACTGAGAGCGGACGGCCTCAGGCCTTGCTGAGATACTTCATGCCGGTGTCGCACAGGACCGTGACAACGGCGGCGCCCGGTTCCAGCTGCTCCGCAATGCGCAGGGCGGCGACCACGTTTGCGCCCGTGGACGTTCCGGCGAACAGCCCTTCCTCGCGGGCGAGCCGCGACGCCATCTCCTTCGCTGCCTCGGTCGAGACCCGTTCGATCCGGTCGGCGATGTCGTCGCGCCAAAGCGGCACGACGAAGCCCGCGCCGACCCCGTCGATCTTGTGGGCGCCGGACGGACCGCCGGACAGGACCGCCGATTCCGCAGGCTCCACCGCCACGATCCGGATCCGGCCGTCGCGGCGGCGCAGCGCCTCGGCATTGCCGCGCAGCGAGGCCGCCGTGCCCACGCTCTGGACGAAGGCGTGGAGGCGCCCGCCGGTCTGCGACCAGATCTCCTCGGCCATGCGGTAATACGCGACGAGCTGATCGGTGTTGTTCAGCTGATCGGTCCAGAAGCCTCCGGTCTCCGCCGCGATGATGCGCGCGGCCTCCACCATGTCGCGGGTCAGCTTTTCCGTCATGCGCCCGCCCTCGCTCCCGATCACCTTGAGCCGCGCGCCAAATGCCTGCATGTGCGCGAGCTTCTCCCGCGCGAAGGCGTCGGAGGTCACGATGTGCAGCGGATAGCCCTTCACCGCGCAGACGAGCGCGAGCGACACCCCCGTGCTGCCGCCGGTGTACTCGACCACCGTTCCGCCGGGCGCCAGCCGGCCGTCCGCCTCGGCCGCCTCGATCATGGCGAGCGCCATCCGGTCCTTCATGCTGCCCGTCGGATTTTCGCTCTCCAGCTTGAGCCACAGGCGCGCGCCGTTGGCGGGCGCGATCTTGCGCAAGGCGATCAGAGCGGTGTTGCCGATCCGACCGAGTATGTTCTCCGGCATGCCGTTCATGATGTCGGTCCTCGCCCCGATGGCGGTTTTATTGTATATGCAAATGATGTATATGCATACACCCATGGCACGATCGAAACAACCGCCCCGTACCCTGCGGACCGACGCTCGGGCGCTGGTCGACACCTGCGCCGGCTGGAACAGCCGGCTGGCGGCGCGGCGCATCACCCAGTTCCTCGACCGCGAGCTGGCGGGATGCGGCCTGAGCGCCGCGCAGCTCGGCCTCATGGCACAGATCGCCGCGGCGGCCGACGACACGCTCGGGGCCCTGGCGCGCCGGACGGGGCTCGATCAGTCCACCCTGTCGCGCAATCTGCGGACGCTGGAGCGGGACGGGCTGGTCGAGATCGCCACGGTCGAGAGCGACCTCCGGCGGCGCGCCGTCTGGCTCACCGAGACCGGCGCGCGGCGGCTGGAGGCGGCGATCCCGGCCTGGCGCAAGGCGCAGGCGCTGCTGGCGAAACGCGTCTCCGCCGGGCTCGCCCGGCGTCTGGCCGAGCAGGCGGAAATCCTCGCCGAGAACTGACGCGCGACCTTGATGCGAGAGCGGCCCGGCTATTCGCGGCCCGAGCCGGGTTCGGCCATCTTGCGATGCCGCTCGGCCAGAACACCGGCGGGCGTGACCGACGCGATGGCGGTCTGCAGCTTGTTCTTCCACCCTGTGCTGCAATCCGGCGCGCCGGGCGGTTGTTCCGGGGAGATCCGCGTCACGCTCATATCATCGGTTCCGGAGAGACATGACGCATGTCCCGCGCGCTGATCGTCATCGGGCTCGTGATCGTCGCCATCGGGCTGCTCTGGCCGTTGCTCGGCAAGCTCGGTCTCGGCCGGCTGCCCGGCGACATCCTGATCGAGCGCGAAGGCTTCACGCTCTATCTGCCGCTCGGCACCGGTGCGCTGATCAGCATCGTGCTGTCGGTGATCCTGTGGCTGATCAACCGCTAGCCCGCCGCCACCGCCTCGCGGCTGGACAGCGGCGGGCGAGAACTGTAATCGAGATGGCAGGCCCACTTCCGAGCGCGCCCGCCCGTGTCCCGATCCGGTCCCATCGTCACCATCCTGAAGCTGCTGGCCCTCTCCCTCGTCGTCGGGCTGGCGCTCAGCTGGCTCGACCTCACGCCGCTCGATCTGCTCGCCAATCTCGGCGAGAGCGTGGAGCGGTTCTTCGCGTGGGCGCGCGGCTTCGTCGGATGGGCGGTCGACTACGTGCTGATCGGCGCCATGGTGGTGGTGCCGGTCTGGCTGCTCATGGTTCTGGTGAACCGGCTCCGCCGCTGACACGCCCACGCCGTGCTCCCGACCGGCCGGTTCACGCGTTGAGCGTGAAGAATGTCTTCACGCGGGGTCGCGATGCCGGGTCTCGATCTGCAGGGCATGCCGGTCTGGCGCAACGGCGTCGTCTTTCTGTTCGCCGGTGCGGTGGTCTGGATCGCGGGGACGCGGCTCACGCGCACCCTCGACGCCGTCTCCGCCAAGACCGGCCTGGGCCAGGCGTTCGTCGGCATGCTCCTGCTGGGCGGGATCACCTCGCTGCCGGAGGTGGCCAACGTGATCGCGGCCTCTGCCGGCGGCGTACCGCAGCTGGCGATCAACAACCTGCTCGGCAGCGCCGCCATCAACATCCTGCTGCTCGCGGCAGTCGACGCGGTGATCGGGCGGGATGCGGTGACCTCCACGGTTGCCGATCCCGCCACCATGATGATGTGCACCTTGTGCATGCTGGTGCTCGGCACCGTAGCCATGGCGGTCACCACAGGTGACGTTCAGGTCTTCGGCATAGGCTTGTGGCCGATCGTCATCTGCATCCTGAGCATCGGCTTCTTCGGGTTGTCCGTCAGCTACGGCCGCCGGGCGGCCTGGGTGGTCAAGGACCGTCCGGCGGAGACGCATGCCGAGCCCGAAGCCGCTGCAGAAAGCTCGCTCGGACGGCTGCTCGTCGCGACGGCCATCGCAGGGGCGGTCATTTTCGTTGCCGGTTACACCCTCTCCGAGACGGGCGATGCGATCGCCAGGCAGACCGGCCTGGGCGCGGGGCTGGTAGGGTTCGTGCTGATCGGGATGGCGACCTCGATGCCGGAGCTGAGCACCATCACCACCGCGCTGAGGCTGCGGCGGTACGAAATGGCGTTCGGGCAGGTCCTCGGCACGAACTTCGTGAACCTGTCGCTCTTCCTCCTCGCCGACCTCGTCTTCCGCGGCGGGCCGGTGGTGAACGAGCTCGGGCGCTTCGAGATCGTGTCGGCGCCCCTGGGCCTGGTTCTGATCGGCATCTTCCTGGTCGGGCTGCTGGAGCGGCGCAACCCCACTTTCCTGCGGATGGGCTACGATTCCCTGGCGGTGATCGTGCTGTTCACGGCCGGAGTCGGTCTGCTCTATTTGGTCCGTTAGCTCCGTTTTGGTGCATGTCGACGAGAGGGCGGAGAATGAACGACGGCGGAGGATGGGAGCGGGCCCGGGCGCCCGTCACGATCTATGGCATCAGGAACTGCGACACGATGAAAAAGGCGCGCGCCTGGCTCGAGGCGCACGGCATCGCCCATTCCTTCCATGACTACAAGCTCGCCGGGCTCGAACAGGGCGTGCTGGAAGGCTGGTCGCGGGCGGTCGGATGGGAGACGCTTCTCAACCGCTCCGGCACGACCTTCCGGAAGCTGCCGGAGGCGGACAGGGGTGGCCTCACCGAGAAGCGGGCGATCGCGCTGATGCTCGACCAGCCGTCGATGATCAAGCGCCCGGTCCTCGCGGTCGGCGACCGGCTGCTCGTCGGCTTCAAGCCGGAGCAGTACGCCGCGGCGTTCACATAGAACCAACGGCCGGTCCGACAGGCCGGGCGGCGGCCGCTCATCGCTTCCTGCGGCCGGCAACGACCGCTTCGTAGGCCGCCTGCAGCCTCGCGCGGACCGACGGGCCGGATCGGCGCCGGCCGGCGGCCGGTCTGCCGAGATGGACCTCGCGCAGCTCGGACATGAAGTCCTCCCACATCCTCGGACCGCCTTCCTGAAGCAGGCGCGCGCGAATGCCGAGCTCCTCGGTCACGGGCAGATGCCTGTACCCCCAGCTCGCCATCTGGGCGAGCACCGGGAGCAGCTCGATGCCCTTCTCGGTCAGGCTGTAGATCGCTTTCTGCTTGTGGCTCGGATCGTCGGTTCTGGTCAGGATTCCCTGCTCGACCAGCGTCTTCAGCCGGTCCGCCAGGATGTTCGAGGAGATGCCTTCCTCCGAGTTCACCAGCAGCTCCCGGAAATGCCGCCGGTTGCCGAAGATGATGTCCCGGATGATCAGCAGGCTCCATTTGTCGCCGACCACCTCGAGCGTGAGATTTATCGGGCAGCCGGACCGATGCTCGTCGCTCATTACTGCCTCGCCAAAACCGGTTGCATCGTCGCACGCAGCAGTCCTAGGATACAACTGGTTGCGTTTTGCAATTGGTATGACGGGAGGCTGCCGGCATGACCCTGAAGCTCTATTCCCACCCGCTGTCGTCGTTCTGCCAGAAGGTGCTGACCGCGCTCTATGAGACGGCGACGCCGTTCGAGCCGGTTCTCGTGGATCTGATGAGCGGATCCGGTCTGGCCGAATACAAGAAGATCTGGCCGATCGCCAAGATTCCGGTTCTGCGCGACGAGACGAAGGCGCGAACCGTCCCCGAGGCCAGCATCATCATCGAGTATCTGGACCGGCATTATCCGGGGGCGATCCGGCTCGTGCCGGAGGATCCCGATCTCGCGCGGGAGACGCGCCTGCGCGACCGCCTCTTCGATCTCTACGTCAACGTGCCCATGCAGAAGATCGTCACCGACAAGCTGCGCCCGGCCGGCAGGAACGATCCGCACGGCGTCGAGGAGGCGAAGCCGCTGCTGCGGACGGCGCTCGGGATCATCGACGAGGAGATGAAGGGGCGCAGCTGGGCGGCGGGGGATGAATTCACCATGGCGGATTGTGCCGCCGCGCCGGCCCTGTTCTACGCGAACCAGGTCATGCCGTTCGGCGAAAGCCACCGCAACGTGGCGGGATATTTCGCCCGGCTGGCGGAACGGCCGTCCTTTGCCAGGGTGCTCAGCGAGGCCAAGCCCTATTTCGACCTCTTCCCCGGCTGAACGGGTTCGTCCGACGTGACGGCGATCGGCGAGATGGCGATTCGCCAGGACTTCTGGACGTCGGCCGATCAGGCGGTGGAGGATTGTAGGGACGCGAATCCTGGTCGGCGAGGGAAGGCATGCGCGAAAATCGTGCTGGCCTGCGAGGCGGGATCTTCACCATCGGCTACGAACGGGCCACGCCGGGCGGGCTGGTCGCGACGCTCCGCGCTGCCGGCGTCGAGACGCTGGTCGACATCCGCGCCGTCGCCCGCTCGCGCCGGCCGGGATTCTCGAAAGGAGCGCTCTCGGCCGCGGCGGCAGAGGCCGGCATCGGCTATGTGCATCTGCGCGGTCTCGGCACGCCGGTCGAGGGGCGCGAGGCGAACAGGGCCGGTCGCTACGACGACTTCGAGGCGATCTTCCGGTCGCACATGAAGAGCGAGGAGGCCCAGGCCGACCTTTCCCGGGCCGCCGTGCTGGCGTCCGGCGCGCGGATCTGCCTGCTCTGCCTGGAGGCCGACGCGGCCCATTGCCATCGCTCGATCGTGGCCGACATGCTGGCGGAGCGGCTCGGCCTCTCCGTAGCCCATCTGTCGCCGCGGTCCGGATGATCGCCGGCGCGCAGGAAGGCCCGCTGTCGCTGTAGCCCGGGCAGGGAAGCCAGGACGGCTTGGGATCGGACTGGCGTTCGGGCGTTGCGTAGCGGCCGGCGCCTTCGCGGACCGGCCGGAGAGCCTCTGGCGGCCGCGTCGGTCTTCTTGTGATAGGCGACCGCGCAATGGGCGGAGCAATAGGGCCGGGAGGGCTCGGCCGGCGCGCCGCAGAAATGGAAGCCGGGTTGCTTGGGGTCGCCCATCGGCCACATGCAGCCGCGCGACCCGGCTCTGTGCTTCACCTTGGGCGCGGCAGGCAGCGGCGGCGGCAACACGGCGGCCGGCTTGGCGGGTTCGGGCTGCACCAGCGCGCGGGACAGCGGCGCGGCCGGCGCCGGGGCGCTCGACCGCTGCGCGGGGCGCTGCCGGATGGGCGAGGGGCGCGACGACAGGCCCAGCCGGTGCGCCTTGCCGATGACGGCGTTGCGCGTGACTCCGCCCAGGCGCTCGGCGATCTGGCTGGCAGTCTGGCCTTGGAGCCAGAGCGTTTTCAGCAGATTGGTTCTTTCTTCAGTCCATTCCATGTCACGGCCTTCGACGCTGGATGGTTGCGACATATTGTGGTCGGCCTGATTTGAGCCCACCAGATCTGGTAAAGCAAGAAACGAATCATCCACAGGCCGCAAAGGGCCGGATTCCAGGGAGTTGGGGACGAGGGGCCGGGCCGCTCCGGGGCGGGCCTCAGGCGGGGGTCAGGACACGACTCGGAGCTTCTGGTCGAGGACCTGCAGCACCTCGTCGATGGAGGACCCGGATTTCAGCCGCTGCGGACCGTTGAGCACCATGTAATCCGCCGGCCGGCCAGGGGAGCGGATGCGCTTCGCGATCGAAAAGAGCGGGCGCTCGTGGCTGTGCCGGAAGACGGAAAAGACGGCCATGCCCGGGCCGTGATCGATCGCATAGTCGCGCCATTCGCCCCGCGCGACCTGTCGGCTGTACAGCGAAAGCAGGGAGTTGAGCTCTCGGCGATTGAAGTAGATGTGGCGCTGGCCGCGTCGGTGCTCTGCGAGGCAGATCAGCTTTGGCATGCCGCCCGGTCGATAGCGTCAGTGGCGAACGATGCAGTGTTTCGCAAATTGCCGGACCCGTCCAGCCCCGAGACGCCGAAGACGGGTTTCCGGTGATTTCCCGACGCTTGGCCGATCTATCGCACCTGCTGTGCAAGGCTTGCCTGGTAATCCTGCTCCTCGTAACAGGTAATGTCCCCGAGGGTGCGATAGCAATACATCCGGGGGGTGGCAGCCAGGCGTCGCTCCGTCTCGGCCAGGTGTTCGGCTGCGACGTCCTCCGCCGCGCGGCAGAACTCGCCGGTTTGCTCGAACTGCAGCGCCGAGCAGTC
>DAIMFL010000007.1:13026-37947 GCA_036724615.1 Alphaproteobacteria bacterium
ACGATTCGCTTTCATATCCGACGGTTAGTGCCGTTCCGCAGACCTCTCCCGGTTTGCCAAGCCGGGGGCTGCACGTTATGTTAGCCGCCCTCTTTGACCCCTGCCGGGGAGCGGCCTTGACCGAAATCTTCCGTGAGATCGACGAGGAGCTTCGCCTCGAGAAGCTCCAGCGTGTGTGGCGCCGGTACGGCGTGCTGATCGTCGGCATCGCCGTCGGGGTGGTGCTCGGCACGGCGGCCTATGTCGGCTGGCAGAACTATACGGAGGGCCGGCAGGAGGAACGGGGCAGGGCCTTCGCCGCCGCGCTCGAGCAGTCGGCCGGGGCCGAGGCCACGGCGGCGCTCACCGCCTTCGAGGAGCTGTCGGAGGGCAGCGACGCCTATGCGGCGCTCTCCCGTCTCCAGCTCGCCGGCGCCAAGCTGCGCTCCGGCGACACGGCGGGGGCCACCGCGATCCTCGACGAGCTGTCGAAGGACGACTCGGCCGATCGCCCGTTCCGCGATCTCGCCACGCTCCTCCTCGCCCTGAACAGCCTGGACACGGCCGAGCCGGATGCGCTGATCGCCCGGCTGGCCCCGCTCACCGCACCGGACAATCCGTGGCGGTATTCGGCGCAGGAGTTGACCGCGCTTCTCGCCATGCGCAAGGGCGACGCGGCCCGCGCCCGGGAGATCCTGACGGCGCTCACGGCCGACGCCACCGCGCCGGCCGGGGTGCAGCAGCGGGCGGCGGAGTTGCTGGGCGGTCTGGAGGACTGAGCCGGGATGCTCGGGTCTCGACGCATGCCGGGACGCGCCGGCACCCGCCTGCTGATCGCGGCCGCAGCCCTGCTCGGCCTGGCCGGCTGCGACACGTTCTTCGGCGCGCCGGAGGATCCGCCGCTTCCGGGCGAGCGGGTCTCTGTCCTGCGCCTCGATCGCACCCTGGTCGCGGATCCGTCCATCTCGGATCTCCGCGTGCGCCTGCCGCAACCCTACGAGAACGCGGCCTGGGCGCAGCCCGGCGGCGACACCAGCCATGCCATGCACCATCTGGCGCTCCCCGAAAATCTCGGCGTGCAGTGGAGCAGCGACGTAGGTGTGGGCGCGAGCGACGACCAGCGGCTGCTCTCGGAGCCGGTGGTGGCCGACGGGCGCATCTACGCCATGGACGCCGCGACCAATGTCAGCGCGCTGGACGCCGGGTCGGGCCGGCAGCTCTGGCGCGTCGACCTGACGCCGGACGACGAGGACGACGGCCTGTTCGGCGGCGGGCTGGCGGTGGCGGGCGACAGGGTCTATGTCACCACTCCGTTTGCCAGGGTCTTCGCGCTCGACGCCGCGTCTGGCGAGGCGGTGTGGGAGGCGGCGATCGCGGCGCCCATGCGCGCGGCTCCCACGGTGAGCGACGGGCGCGTCTTCGTGCTCACCATCGACAACCAGCTCGTCGCTCTGGCCGCCGAGGACGGGCGGCGCCTGTGGAGCCACGCCTCGGTCTCCGAGACGGCGGGGCTGCTCGGCGGGGCCTCGCCGGCCGTCGTCGGCAACACGGTGATCGCGGCCTACAGCTCGGGCGAGCTCTACGCCCTGCGCGCCGAAACGGGCCGCGTGCTCTGGAACGAGAGCCTCGCCGGCATCCGGCGCGGCGATGCGATCTCCACCCTGACCGACATCCGCGGCCGACCGGTCGTCGACCGCGACCTGGTTTTCGCGATCAGCAACAGCGGCCTGCTCGCCGCGATCGATCTGCGCCGCGGCAGCCGGGTCTGGGACCGCGACATCGGCGGCAGCCAGAGCCCGTGGGTCGCCGGCGACTTCGTCTACGTGCTCGACAACAACGGTGAGCTCATCTGCTTCACCCGCGAGGACGGGCGCATCCGCTGGATCCAGTCCCTGCCGAAATGGGAGGACGAAGAGGAGCAGGAGGACCCGATCTTCTGGGCCGGCCCTGTCCTCGCCGGGGACCGGCTGATCGTCGTCGGCACGGCGGGAGAAGCGCTCTCGGTCTCCCCCTATACCGGCCAGATCCTGGGCGCCATCGACCTGCCCTCGGGCGCGCATCTGCCGCCCGTCGTCGCGAACGGCACGCTCTATTTCCTGGCCGACGACGCCCAGCTCGTCGCGCTGCGCTGAGATCAGGCGTGGCCGCCCATGGCCAGCCCGCGGCCCTTCACCGTCGCCATCGTCGGCCGGCCCAATGTCGGCAAGTCGACGCTGTTCAACCGCCTGGTGGGCAAGCGCCTGGCGCTGGTCGACGACACGCCGGGCGTGACGCGCGACCGCAGGCTGGGCACCGCGCATCTGGCGGGGCTCGGCTTCGCCGTGATCGACACCGCGGGGTTCGAGGAAGCGGGCGGCGACACGCTCGAGGCGCGCATGCGCGAGCAGACCGAGCGCGCCGTGCAAGAGGCCGATCTGGTCCTGCTGCTCGTCGACGCGCGCGCCGGCGTGACGCCGCTCGACGCCCATTTCGCGAACTGGCTGCGCAAGGCCAAGGCGCCGGTCGTCCTCGTCGCCAACAAATGCGAGGGCCGGGCCGGCGAGGCCGGGCTGCTGGAGGCCTATAGCCTGGGCCTGGGCGATCCGGTCGGGATCTCGGCGGAGCATGGCGAAGGCATGGCCGATCTCTTCGCCGCCATCGCGCCCCATGCGGAGAGGGCGGGCGCGCTCGACGACGCCGATGACGAAGACGGCGGGATCCGAGAGGCCGAGGAGGCGGCGGCCGAGGACGGGGCGGAGCGTCCGCTGCAGCTCGCCATCGTCGGCCGACCGAATGTCGGGAAATCCACCCTGGTGAACCGGCTGATCGGCGAGGACCGCCTGCTGACCGGGCCGGAGGCCGGCATCACCCGCGACGCGATCGCCGTCGACTGGACGTATCGCGGCCGCACCGTCCGGCTGGTGGACACGGCGGGGATGCGCCGCCGCGCCCGGGTCGTGGAGAAGCTGGAGCGGCTCTCGACCGAGGACACGCTGCGCAGCATCCGCTTCGCCGAGGTGGTGGTGCTCGTCCTCGATGCGCAGGACATGCTGGAGAAGCAGGATCTGTCGATCGCCCGTCTCGTGGTCGACGAAGGCCGTGCCCTGGTGATTGCGGTCAACAAGTGGGACCTGGTCGAGGACAGGACGGCGGCGCTGCGGCGGCTCAAGGACCGGATCGGGATCTCGCTGCCGCAGATCAAGGGCGTGCGCACCGTGACCCTGTCGGCGCTCACCGGCCGCAATCTCGACCGGCTGATGAAGGCGGTGTTCGAGGCCCATGCGGTCTGGAACAAGCGCGCCTCGACGGCCTCGCTCAACCGCTGGCTCGCCGGCGTCACCGAGCAGCATCCGCCGCCGCTGGTCGAGGGCCGGCGCATCAAGCTGCGCTACGCCACCCAGATCAAGACCCGGCCGCCGACCTTCGCCCTGTTCGTCAGCCGGCCGGAGAAGCTGCCGGATTCCTATCTGCGCTATCTCGAGAACTCGCTGCGCGAGACCTTCGGGCTGGAAGGCGTGCCGATCCGGCTGCAGATGCGCAAGGGGAAGAACCCGTTCGCCGAGGCGGACGGCTGACCGGATGGACGGCGCCGGCGACATCGCCGTGGCGCGCGACGACCCGGACCGGCCGGACGTCCTCGCCATGCTGGCCGAGAGCGATGCCTGGTACGCGGCGAACTACCCGGCCGAGAGCAACCACCTGATCGACATCGCCATGCTGAAGCGGCCGGAGATCGCCTTCTTCACCGCCCGGCGCAACGGAAGGCTCATGGGCTGCGGCGCGGTCGTCCGGCGGACGGATCGGAGCGGCGCGCCCTACGGCGAGATCAAGCGCATGTACGTGGCGCCCGGCGCGCGCGGCCTCGGGATCGGCCGGCGCCTCCTCCAGGCTCTGGAGCGGCATGCGGCGGACCAGGGGCTCCGCTGCATTCGCCTGGAAACCGGCGTGAAGCAGCCCGAGGCGATCGGCCTCTACAATGCCTTCGGCTATGTCGAGACCCGCCCGTTCGGCGACTACGCGCCGGACCCGCTGAGCCTGTTCATGGAGAAATCGCTCGACGCCTGATCACGCCGGCGCGCTGCGGCTCCGAAAGCGGGTGAGCGCCAGCATGGCGCCGCCGGCGACGAGTCCCCAGAACGCGCCGCTGATGCCGAGGAAGGTGAGGCCCGACGCGGTGACGAGGAAGGTGAGGACGGCGGCCTCGCGGTCCTGGGTGGCGGAGACCGCCCCCATCAGCGCCGAGCCGAAGGCGCCGATCAGCGCGAGCCCGGCCACCGCCTCGATCAGGATCGGCGGCGAGACGCTGATGAGGGCGGTGGCCGCGCCGGCCATGAGTCCCAGCACGACATAGGTCGCTCCGGCGACGACGGCCGCCCAGTAGCGCCGCGACGGATCGGGATGGGCGTCCTCCCCGGCGCAGAGCGCCGCCGTGATGGCGGCGAGATTGACCGCGTGCCCGCCGAACGGCGCGGCGATCAGGCTGAACGCGCCCGTGATCGAGAACAGCCGTCCCGGCGCCGGCGCGTAGCCGTTCACCTTGAGCACCGCGATGCCGGGGATGTTCTGGGACGCCATGGTGACGATGAAGAGCGGCAGGGCGATCCCGATCGTCGCGGCCAGGCTGAACTCCGGCATCACCAGGATCGGATCGGGCCAGAGCGGACCGAGGCTCGAAGCGGACATGTCGGTCGTGGCCATGGTCAGGATCACGGTCAGCACGACCGCGACCGGGACGGCGTAGAGCCGGCGCAGCACGAAGACGACCGCCCAGACCACGATGATGCTGAGGGCGAGCACCGGATGTACGGCGATAGCCTTGACCGGCGCGAGGCAGAGCCCGAGCAGCACCCCGGCCAGCATGGCATTGGCGATCGAGACGGGAATGGCGGCGACCCAGCGGCCGAGCGGCCGCCACAGCCCGGCGACGATGACGAGACCGGCCGTGACGAGGAAGGCGCCGACCGCCGCGGGAAAGCCGCCCTCGACGATGCCGGAGGTGGCGAGCAGGGCGCCGCCCGGCGTGGACCAGGCAATGCTGATCGGCTGCTTGGTCGCGAGGCTCAGCGCGACGCCGCAGACGCCCATGGCGATGGAGAGCGCCATCAGCCCCGACGCCGCCTGCGCCTGGCTGGCGCCGACGCCGACGAGCCCGGCGATGATCACGGGAGAGCTCGCGAAGCCGACCAGCGCGGCGAGCAGCCCGGCCGATGCGGCTTGAAGCGAGAACCGACCCTTCATGTGCCCCCGGCGCTCCCCGTATGCCGCGATCCGAGCCGCGCGGCAGGTTGGCGCCCGGACGGGCGCGGCGCGTCATGTGAAGAAGTTCCTATACAGGATGATCTTGCCGAGGGCACGACTCTTTTCTGTCCCGGCGGATCAAGGGTTTTCATCGCTGTCGATGTCTCTATACTGAAACCGCGTGCCCGGGACGAGCGGCGCGCCGCAACGAAGCCGCGGCTCCAAGGCCGGGCGCTAAACGGCTGAAAACACAGCCTATCGGACAGCGGATTTCGGCTGTTCGGACAAGCAATCACAATAAGGAGGGAGGAAAGAAGCATGGCAGCACGCTGGAGCGATTTCAGGCCGTCCAAGACCCTGTGGTTCTGGTCCTGTGTCGGCTGCGTCGTCGCGACCATGATCGTCGGGTTCACCGTGGGCGGCTGGGTCACGGGCGGCACCGCCGAGGAGATGGCGAGCGACGCGCGGGAGAATGGCCGCGCCGAGCTGGTGGCCCAGATCTGCGTCGACCGCTTCCTCGATGCGTCCGATGCCGCGTCCGAGCTGGCCGCGCTCAAGGAGCAGAGCACCTGGCAGCGCGACGACTTCATCCAGAAGGGCGGATGGGTGAAGCTCGCCGGGTTCGAGGAGCCGGTGGAAGGCGCGGCGGATCTCTGCGCCGAGGAGCTCGCCGGGATGGAGTTGCCGGCGAGCGGCGAGACGGCCGCGGCGGAGCCGGAAACCTCGGTCAACTGAACGGCCGCCCTGGGCGGCCTGACCGAAGCCGCGCGACTTCGGGCGGCCCGAGCATGATCGGATCGTGCTCTATGCCAGGCCCGGCTGCGCCGCCACCGTTTCTCCGTGGCGGGTGCAGCCGGGCTCGGCGAGCTCGACGAAAGCCTCGGTGATCTCCTCCGGCGCCTTCAAGGTCATCGGGTCTTCACCGGGATAGGCCTTGGCGCGCATGACGGTCCGGGTGCGTCCCGGATCGACGAGGTTCACGCGCAGATTGGTCTTCTGCACCTCGGCCGCGTAGAGGCTGACGAGCATCTCGAGCGCCGCCTTGCTGACCGCATAGGTCGCCCAATAGGCGCGCACCTTGTGGCCCACGCTCGACGTCACGAACATGGCGCGCCCGGACTCGGAGGCGCGGAGCAGGGGATCGAGGCTGCGGATGAGCCGCCAGTTGGCGGTCAGGTTGACGTCGAGAACCTGCGCCCATTCCGCGGGCTTCACCTGCGCGATGGGCGTCAGCGTGCCGAGAAGCCCGGCATTCGCGACCAGCACGTCGAGCCGCTTGTAGCGTTCGAACAGCGCCGCGCCCAGCCGGTCGATCGCCTCGCCGTCGCGCAGGTCGAGCGGGACGAGGGTGGCCGAGCCGCCGTCGCTGCGGATCTGGTCGTCGACCTCTTCGAGCCCGCCCACGGTGCGGGCGACCAGCACGACATGAGCGCCTTCGGCGGCGAAGCGGCGGGCGACCGCGGCGCCGATGCCGCGCGACGCGCCGGTGACCAGGGCGACGCGCCCCGAAAGCCGTCCCGAACCGCCCATGGTCTCAGCCGAGCTCGGCGAGCAGCGAAAGCTGGGCCTGCGCCCCGCCGTTCTGGTCGGTGAGCTCGGTCGGATAGTCGCCGGTGAAGCAGGCATCGCAGAACTGCGGGGCGGCGGGATCGCGGCCCGGCTTTCCCATGGCGCGATAGAGCCCGTCGATCGAGATGAACGCCAGGCTGTCGACGCCGATGATCCGCGCCATCTGCTCGACGTCGTTGCCGGAGGCGAGGAGCTCGCTGCGCTCCGGCGTATCGATGCCGTAGAAGCAGGAATGGGTGGTGGGCGGGCTCGAGATGCGCATGTGCACCTCGGTCGCCCCGGCGTTGAGCACCATCTCCACGATCTTCCTGGAGGTGGTGCCGCGCACGATGCTGTCGTCCACCAGCACCACGCGCCGCCCGGCGATCTTGGCCCGGTTCGCGTTGTGCTTCAGCCGCACGCCCAGGTGACGGATGTGATCGGACGGCTCGATGAAGGTGCGGCCGACATAGTGGTTGCGGATGATCCCGAGCTCGAAGGGGATCTTGGCCTCCTCGGCGAAGCCGAGCGCCGCGGGCACGCCCGAATCGGGCACCGGGATCACCACGTCGGCGGCCACCGGGCTCTCGCGGGCGAGCTCCGCCCCGATCCGCTTGCGCGCCTCGTAGACGCTCGTTCCTTCCATCACCGAGTCCGGCCGGGCGAAATAGATGTACTCGAAGATGCAGAAGCGCCGGCCGGTGCGGGCGAAGGGGCGCAGGCTGTGCACGCCGGAGGAGTCGAGCACGACCAGCTCGCCGGGCTCGATGTCGCGGACGAACTCGGCGCCGATGATGTCGAGCGCGCAGGTCTCCGACGCCACGATATGGGCTGTGCCGAGCTTGCCCAGCACCAGCGGCCGCACGCCCAGCGGATCGCGCACGCCGATCACCATGTCGTCGGCCAGCGCCACCAGGGAATAGGCGCCTTCCACCCGGTTCAGCGCATAGGTCAGGCGGTCGATGACGCTGCCGCGCGGCGCGGTCGCCATCAGATGGGTGATGACCTCGGTGTCGGTGGTCGATTGGAAGAGGGAACCGCGGCGCACCAGCTCCTGGCGCAGCGCATAGGCGTTGGTCAGGTTGCCGTTATGGCCGATCGCGAAGCCGCCGAACTCCAGGTCGGCGAAAAGCGGCTGCACGTTGCGCAGCACCGTGTCGCCGGTGGTCGCGTAGCGCACATGGCCGACCGCGGCATGCCCCCGGAGGAGCTGCACGACCTTCTCCGACGAGAAGTGATCGGCGACATGGCCGAGCGCGCGGTGCGCGTTGAACTGCCGCCCGTCGAAGGCGACGATCCCCGCCGCCTCCTGTCCGCGATGCTGCAAGGCATGGAGGCCGCGCACCGTGTGGGCCGCCGCCTCGTCGAGTCCGAAGATGCCGAACACCCCGCATTCCTCGCGCAGGTGGTCGTCGTCATACGGGTTGGTCGTGATCTCGGTCGGGCCTTCGGGCGTCTCGTGCAGCGTCATGGATGGCCTTGGTCTGTCGATGCTGGCGGCGCCGTCCCGACGGCACCGCGGGGATGCTGTCACTGCATCCCCTGAATCATGCGATTCATGTCCTGACGCTCCTGGTCCTTATACCCCGAAGCGTCGGGTGGCGCAGCGGGATTCGCCGGCTCGCCCGTCGCGGGCGCCGGCTCCTCCGGCTCCGCGAAGCCGCGGCGCACCGCCACGGCCGCCGCCTCCTTCTCCACCTGCCGTCCGGCTTCGTCGACCATCTCGGCGCCGCGCTCGATCGCGTCGTCCGGCAGCAGCCCGGCGAGCATCTGCGCTCCGGCGGTGACCAGCGGCAGGGTTCGCGCCTCCGTGATCCAGTCCGGCCGGTCCTCCGGCGTCGTCAGGAAGGCGAAGATCAGCCACGCCACGCAGACCAGGACCGCTCCGCGCACCAGCCCGAACAGCAGGCCCAGGGACCGGTCGACCGCGCCCAGCGCGCTGTCCCGCACGTTGCGCGACAACATGTGGCTGAGCGCCGCCAGGACCCCGAGCGTCACCACGAAAATGACGACGCCGGTCACCACGTTCGCGAAAAGCTCGTTCGGGATGTAGGTGCTGACGAACGGCTTTACCAGCGGGAAGCCATAGATCGTCGCTGCGGCGGCGCCCACCCAGGCGCCGATCGACAGGACTTCGCGGATGAAGCCGCGGGCGAAGGCGAGCAGGCCGGAAATGACGAGGACGGCGATGACCACCAGATCGGTGGCGTTGATCGGCAGGCCTTCCATCCGTGCCTACATCCTCGCGTCCGGGGTCATTGCCCGGCCGGCAGACGGCTGGAGCCGGCCGGCTTGCCCTCCTGGCGCTCCGGACGGGCCTGGCGGCCGGCGGCGAGCATGGCGATCAGGTCCTGGAGATGACCGATCTCGCGGATCCCCATGCCGGCAAGGCCGGCGCGGCGCTGCCGCCGGCGCGGCAGGGCGGCCTCCGAGAACCCGAGCTTGGCGGCTTCCTTGAGGCGCAGCTCTTCCTGGGCAACGGCCCGAATCTCGCCGGAAAGCCCGATTTCCCCGAAGACGACCATGCTGTCCGGCACCGGAACATTGCTGCGCGAGGATACCAGAGCGGCTGCAACCGCCAGATCCGCGGCCGGCTCGCCGATCCTCAAGCCCCCGGCGACGTTGAGATACACGTCGTACCCGGTCAGCGCAAGGCCGCAGCGGGCCTCCAGCACGGCCAGAACCATGGCGAGCCGGCCGGAATCCCAGCCGACCACGGCGCGGCGCGGCGTGCCGGGCGGGGAGGGGGAGAGCAGGGCCTGGATCTCGACCAGCACCGGACGCGTCCCCTCGATGCCGGGGAACACGACCGACCCGGTCACGTTGCCGCGGCGCTCCGCCAGGAACAGGGCGGAGGGGTTCGGCACCTCGACCAGGCCCCGCTCGGTCATCTCGAACACGCCGATCTCGTCGGTCGGGCCGAAGCGGTTCTTCACCGCCCGCAGGATCCGGAACTGGTGCCCGCGCTCGCCTTCGAAATAGAGCACGGTGTCGACCATGTGCTCGAGCACGCGCGGCCCGGCGATGGTGCCTTCCTTGGTCACGTGCCCGACCAGCAGCAGGGCGAAGCCGCGCCGCTTGGCCAGGCGGATCAGCTCGGCCGCCGAGGCGCGAACCTGGGAGACGGTGCCCGGCGCCGAATCCAGCACGTCCACGTACATGGTCTGGATCGAATCCACGACGACCACATCTGGGGGCGTGCCGCCCTCGAGGCTCGCCACGATGTCGCGCACGCTGGTCGCGGCAGCCAGGCCGACCGACCTGTCGGACACGCCCAGCCGCCGGGCGCGCATGCGGATCTGCTCGATCGCCTCCTCGCCCGAGATGTAGAGGCAGCGCGCCGCGTCCTTGCCGCTGCCGGCCAGGGCGGCGACCGCCTGGAGCAGCAGGGTGGACTTGCCGATACCGGGATCGCCGCCGATCAGCACGGCCGAGCCGGGGACCAGCCCGCCGCCGGTCACCCGGTCGAGCTCGGCGATCCGGGTCAGCCGCCGCTCCGGCGCCTCGGCCTCGCCGGTCAGCCCCACGAAGTCGAGCCGGCGCCCGCCCTTGCCGCCGAGGCCCTTGGGCGCGCTCTCGCCCGGCGCCTCCTCGGTGATCGAGTTCCAGGCGCCGCAGGCCTCGCAGCGGCCGCTCCATTTGGCGTGGCTGGCGCCGCAGGCCTGGCAGACATAGCGGGCCGCCGGGCGGGCCATCTAGGGCCGGTCCGTGCCGGCGGCGCGGCGGCGGGCCGCGGTCGCGCCGACCGTCACAGCGGCCGCACCGGCATCTTGATCGGCCCCTCGGCCCGGCCGTGGATGAACTGGTCCACGTAGTCGTTGCCGGACCTGTCCAGCATGCCGACCGGCCCGGCCCAGATGATGCGGCCCTCGTAGATCATCGCCACGCGGTCGGCGATCCGCCGCACGCTCGACATGTCGTGGGTGATCGACAGCGCGGTCGCGCCGAGATCGTCGACGCATTGCCGGATCAGCTGGTCGATGACGTCGCCCATGATGGGGTCGAGGCCGGTCGTCGGCTCGTCGAAGAAGACGATCTCCGGCTCGGTCGCGATGGCGCGGGCCAGCGCCACGCGCTTCTGCATGCCGCCGGACAGCTCCGCCGGCTGCAGCTCGCCGACCTCGGGGCCGAGCCCCACGGCGCCCAGCGTGCGGATCGCGATCTCCTTGGCCTCGGCCCGCGGCATGCGCCGGCCCTGGATCAGGCCGAAGGCCACGTTCTCCCAGACCTTCAGGCTGTCGAACAGGGCCGAGCCCTGGAACAGCATGCCGAACTTCCGCAGCGCCTTCGCCCGGTCGGCGCGGCTCATGCCGATCATCTCCTCGCCGTCGAGCTTGATGCTTCCGGCATCCGGCTCGATCAGGCCGATGATGCATTTCAGCATCACCGACTTGCCCGAGCCCGAGCCGCCGATCACCACGACCGACTCGCCTTCGGCAATGTCGAGATCGACACCGTTCAGCACGTGCTTCGGCCCGAACGACTTGTGCAGGCCCCGGATCGATATCTTGGGCGTCGCTTCGGTCATCGCGCGTATCTGCCGGACACGGCCTCGCCCTTCGACCCTTCGACGGGCTCAGGGTGAGGATTCGGGGCGAGGCCGCTCGAGGCGACGGCCATCCTCATCCTGAGCTTGTCGAAGGATGAGGGCAGGCGGCGCACCATTCCCTGCAATGTCCCGTTCATCGCGAGAAGAACAGCTCGGTGATGATGTAGTTGAACGTGAGGATCAGGATCGACGCGGAGACCACCGCGTTGGTCGTCGCCATGCCCACGCCCTGCGCGCCGCCGCGCGACTGGTATCCGTGGTAGCAGCCCATCAGCGCGATCAGGAAGCCGAACACGGCGGCCTTCACCAGGCCGGAGACGACGTCGAGCGTCTCCATGAAATCGATGGTGTTGCGAATGTAGGTGCCTGGATTGAAGCCGAGCTTGTAGATGCTGACCACATAGCCGCCGAACACGCCGATGATGTCCGCCACCAGAACCAGCAGCGGCAGCATGGTGATGCCGGCGATGATCCGCGGCGCCACCAGGTACTTCATCGGGTTGGTGGCGAGGGTGGTGAGGGCGTCGATCTGCTCGGTGACGCGCATCGTGCCGATCTCGGCGGCCATCGAGGCGCCGATCCTTCCCGCGACCATCAGCCCGGCCAGGACGGGCCCGAGCTCCCGGGTGATCGAGATCACGACCACGTTCGGTATCGCCGCTTCCGCGCTGAACCGGGCAAAGCCGGTGAAGCTCTGCAGCGCCAGCACCATGCCGGTGAAGATCGCGGTCAGGCCGACCACCGGCAGGGAGTAGTAGCCGATGTCGATCATCTGGCGGAGGATGAGGCGCGGATAGAACGGCGGCCGCAGGCAATGCGACAAGGCGCGCAGCGAGAACAGCGACAGCCGGCCGATCGATTCGAGGCCGGACAGGAGCGCGCGTCCGACAGGCTGCAGCACGGGGACCATGTCGTTCAGGCGGCGGCCTATGCCGGGATGTAGCTGCGGGCGTAACGCTGCCCCAGGGCGGTCAGGATCTCGTAGGCGATGGTGCCCGCCTGCGCGGCGAGATCGTCGACCGGATTCTCGGGGCCGATCAGGTCGACCAGATCGCCCGGCCGCAGGCTTCCTTGCGGCAGCTCGCTGACGTCCAGGGTCAGGAGATCCATCGACACGCGCCCCACGACTGGAACCCGCCTGCCGGCGGCCACCGCGATTCCGCGACCGCTCAGCGAACGCAGGTACCCGTCCGCATAACCGACTCCGACCGTCGCCAGAAGCGCCGGGGGAGCACAACGGTGCGTGGCACCGTATCCAACGGGTGTATCGGTGTCAATTTCACGCAGCTGCAGGATCCGCCCCTGCAGCCGGACCGCGGGGGACAGGGGATTCGGCCGGCCGGGCTGCGGGTTGATGCCGTAGAGCGCCGCGCCCGGGCGCACCATGTCGAAATGGTAGTCGCGGCCGAGGAAGACGCCGGAGGAGTTGGCGAAGCATAGCCGCGCGTCCGCGGGTCGGAACCGGGCGACGGCGCGGCGGAAGGCGGCGAGCTGGACCGCGTTCTGCGGATGCGCCTCGTCCTCCGAACAGGCGAGATGGCTCATCACCACCTCGACCCCGATGCCGGAGAGGCGGCCGGGCTCGTCCACCAGCCGGTCCAGCTCGGCCGGCGGCATGCCCAGCCGCGACATGCCCGTGTCGAGATGGATCGCGGCGGGAAGCGGCGTCTCTCGCCTCGCGGCGACGCTGCTCCAGGCCGCAATCTCCTCGAGGTTGTTGAGGACCGGCTTCAGCGCCTGGCGGACATAGTCGTCGGCGGCCGGGACGACGAGGCCGTTCAGGACGAAGATCTCCGCCTCGGGAAGCTCCGCCCTGAGCGTCAGCCCCTCGTCGAGCGTGGCGACGAAGAAGCTGCGGCAACCTGCCTGCCACAGCGCCGCCCCGACCCGCGTCGCGCCCAGGCCATAGGCGTCGGCCTTGACCACCGCGGCACAGGCCGTCCCGTGCAGACGGCTCCGGAGCAGCCGGAAATTGTCGGCGATCGCGCCGAGATCGATGGTCAGAATCCCGCCCGCCCGCGCCTCCGGCGTGCCTAAGTCAGGGATGCGCATCGGGCAGGTGATCGTCGCGGGCCAGATTGCCGAACTTGGTCACCGTGCCGTCGAAATACAGCTCGGCCGTGCCGACCGGGCCATGGCGCTGCTTCGCGACGTTCACTTCGGCCACGTTGTGGATCTTGGCGCCGCGTTCCTGCCAGCGCGCATAGCGCTCGTGGTACTTGTCCTCCGCCTCGTCGGGGCGCTGCTTCGGCTCGCTGCGCTCGTGGTAGTACTGCTCGCGATAGACGAACATCACCACGTCCGCGTCCTGCTCGATCGAGCCGGATTCGCGCAGATCGGCGAGCTGCGGACGCTTGTCCTCGCGCTGCTCGACGGCGCGCGACAGCTGCGACAGCGCCATCACCGGCAGGTCGAGCTCCTTGGCGATCGCCTTCAGCCCGCGCGTGATGTCGGAGACCTCCTGCACCCGGCTCTCGGGGCGCATCCCGGCCGTGGGCCGCATGAGCTGCAGATAGTCCACGACGATGAGGCCGAGCCCGAGCTGGCGCTTCAGCCGCCGCGCCCGCGTCCGCAGGGCGGAGACGGTGATGGCCGGCGTGTCGTCGATGAAGAAGGGCAGGCGCTGCAGCTCCTGCGCGGCCGCGACGAATTTCGGGAAGTCGTCCTCGCGCACGTCGCCGCGGCGGATACGGTCGCCCGATATGCCGGTCTGCTCGGCGAGGATGCGGGTGGCGAGCTGCTCCGCCGACATTTCGAGCGAGAAGAACGCGACCTTCGCACCTTCGATGACCCGGACCTGTCCGGTCGCGTCGACCTCCTCGCGATAGGCTTTGGCGGCGTTGAAGGCGATGTTCGTCGCGAGCGCGGTGTTGTGCGTTACGACGTGTTCGCTCGTGATGTACAGGCGGGATGGGTGGCTCACGGCGATGCAGCGGGCCTCTGCTTCGCGCGTCGGCTCCACCGAGAGGATCACCGGACGCCGGCGGCGGCAGTAGCTCTCCGGCGCGCGATCGCGCTTCTCGGGCAGCGTGAACAGCTCTTTCGGATGCTCGACATGAATGGTGCAGACGTAAGCGGGCAGCGCGATGCGCCTCTCTCCGCCCGTGACGTAGGATGGCTGCTTGCGGCTGATCCTGCACCAGCCGCCGATCGAACGGACGAGCTCGGCCACGCCCCTCGCCAGGCGCTCGCTCGCGGTGGAAAACCGGACGGTGCCCCAGCGCTCCACCCATCCATCCGTGTCGAGCAGGCCGCGCAGCAGCGCCAGCCGGCTGGAACGAGCGGCCGTCAGATAGAGGTCGGGAATGAACTTGTCTTCGCTCTTCAGTCCCCACAGCACGAGGCCGCGTAACGCCTCCTTCAGCGGATTGGGCCAGACGCCCTGACGACCGGAGCGGCGATGATCGGCATTCTGGCGGAGTCGATAATCGTAACCGCCGGCGGCAACCACGATCATGTTCCCGCCGAGGGCTGCGGAGACGGCTCTCAGAATTTCCGGGCTCGCGGTGCTCAGCCGCGGCGTGGTCTCGGTCAGATTGCCGTCGCCGAGCAGGGCGCCGAGCAGCCAGGGATCGATTGGAAGCGGGTTCTCATGACCGAAGGCGCCCTCGTGCGTATCGATCCACAGCCGATGGCGATAGCGCTTGCGCGACAGCAGCTTCGCAATTTCGGTGGTCGACAGGACCCGCGGCGACGGCCAATCCCGGTAATGCACGCGCCAGAGATGCTCAGCGCAGCATTCTGCCGAACGGCCGTCGCTCATCGTGACGCGGTAAATCTGCTTCACGCCCTGGGGGAAGACCCCCACGACGTGGTTCCGCTCACCGTCGACCGAGGCCAGCTCGTCGCCGGGGCGCATTTCTCCAATGGCTCTCCAGCCCGATGGCGTCAGGACCGGGGCATTGAGCGGCTGCGCCTTTCCCATGCTCGGCCGTCCCGCCAGGATGACGAGGTCGGAGGGGTGGAGCCCGCCGAGCCGGCGGTCGAGCTCGTCGAGCCCGGTGGTCACGCCGGTCACATGGCTGTCGCGCTTGTAGGCGGCCTCGGCCATGGTGATCGCGACGGCGAGGGATTCCGAGAGCGGCCGCGGGCCGCCTTCGGTCTGGCCGGTCTCGGCCAGCTGGTAGAGCTGCTGCTCGGCCTTCTCCACGAGGTCGAGCGCCGTGATGTCGATGTCGTGGGTGAAGGATTCGTTCACCACCTCCTCGCCGAGATCGATCAGCTGGCGACGCAGGAAGAGGTCGTGGACCGTGTGGCCGTAATCCTCGGCATTGATGATGGTGACGACCGAGGCGGCGAGCCGGGCCAGATACTGGGCACCGCCGACGTCGGCGAGGGCCGCGTCCTGGTCGAACAGGTTCTTCAGCGTGAGGACGTTGGCGATCTGGCCGCGCTGGATCAGCTTGCCGCAGGCCTCGTAGATGCGGCCGTGCACCGCGTCCGCAAAATGCTCGGGGCGCAGGAACTCGTTCACCCGGTCGAACACCAGGTTGTTGGCCAGGATCGCGCCGAGCAGCGCCTGCTCGGCCTCGTAGTTGTGCGGCGGGATGCGCGGGGCGACCGAGTCGCCGCGCAGGGGCGTCACATTGCTGGGGGTGGACCGCGGCGTTTCCATCGGCACGCACGATACACCCGGAAGCCCGAGTCGTTCAGCAGCCGAATGCCGTGGGAAGAGTGGATAGCGGGGATGAAATCCCCGCCGGTCCGCTCCGGGGTCACATGGCCGGCAGCATGTCCGCGGTATGGGCCCGCTCGTACTCGGTGATGTAGTCGCGGGTCAGGGGCACCGCGTCCTGCCGCCGCGCCAGCTGCATCTGGAAGACCATCTGCCCCATGTGCCGGAACGCGATCTCGCAGCCGACCAGGTAGAACTCCCACATCCGGCAGAAGCGCTCGTCGTAGAGCTCCCTGATCCGGTCGCGGTTGGCCTGGAACCGGCGATGCCATTCCCGCAGGGTCTTGGCGTAGTGAAGCCGCAGGATCTCGACGTCCGTGACCCACAGCCCTTCGAGTTCCACCGCCCGCAGCACCTCGGAGAGGGCGGGGGTGTAGCCGCCCGGGAAGATGTACTTCCGCAGCCACGGGTTGGTGCCGCCCGGCGGGTCCATGCGGCCGATCGCATGCAGCACGGCCACGCCGTCCTCCTTGAGAAGTCCCTTCACCTTCCGGAAGAACTCCCGGTAATGGGCCGCGCCGACATGCTCGAACATGCCGACCGAGACGATCCGGTCGAAGCGGCCGTCCTCCTTGCGGTAATCGAGCAGCTTGAAGCGGACCCGATCGGCGAGGCCCAGATCCTTCGCGCGCTGCTGCGAGACCTTCTGCTGCTCGACCGAAAGCGTCACGCCGGTGACGTCCGTGCCCGACAGCTGGGCGAGATAGAGCGCGAGCCCGCCCCAGCCGCTGCCGATGTCGAGCACCTTCTGGCCGGGCGCCAGGCGCAGCTTGGCGGCGAGGTGCAGCTTCTTGTTGTGCTGCGCCATCTCCAGGCTGTCGTTGTCGGTCATGAAATAGGCGCAGGAGTACTGCCGGTCCTTGTCGAGGAACAGGTCGTAGAGCGTGTCCGACAGGTCGTAATGATGCGCGACGTTCTTCTGCGCGCGGCCCGCCGGATTGAAGGTGTGGACGAAGCGCATGAACCGGGCGAGAGCCAGCTGAACCGCCTGCACGGGATGGCTCTCGAGCGCCCCCATGTTGCGACCGGCCAGATCGAGGAAGTCGTAGAGCGTCCCGTCCTCGATGGTCAGCGTGCCGTTCATGTAGGCCTCGCCGACATGGAGCTTCGGATTGGTCAGCAGCCGGTGGTGCAGCGCCTTGTCGTGCAGCCGGACGGTGACCTTCGGCCCGGGCGCGCCCGCGAACACATGGGTCTTGCCGTGAGCATCGACGACCGTCAGCGTGCCGACCGTGACGATCCGCTTCAAAAGGAGCGATGCCAGCATCGCCGATCTACCTCAACGCCTGTCCCGACCTGTTCCGCCCCGCTTGTGCCGCGGGGTCCGGAACGGCCACAGACTAGCAAAGAGCCGGGCAAAGTCCATGCGCGGAGGATCGGCGGCCGCATGGGCGCGGGAGGCCCAAACGAAAGCGGCCGCATCCTGCGATGCGGCCGCGTCCGTAGCATGGCCCGGGCAGGGCTCAGCTGGTCGCTTCGCCCTCGGACTTGGCGGCCTCCGCAGCCTCCGCCGCCGCGGCGGCCGCAGCCTCCGCCTCGAGCTCCCGCCGCTCGGCCTCGGCCGGGGAAACGAAGCCGCCGGCCTCGAGCTGCACCTCCGCCTCCTCCTCGGACTTGGCGACGTTCACCGTCACGGTGACGATCACCTCCGGGTGGAGCGCGATGCGGACCGGATGCAGGCCGAGCATCTTGATCGGCCGGTCCATCAGGATCTGGCTGCGGGTCACGGTGAAGCCGGCCGCGGTGACCGACTCGGCGATGTCCCGCGGCGACACCGAGCCGTAGAGCTGGCCGGTCTCGCCGGCCTGGCGGACGACGACCACGGTGAGGCCGTCGATCTTGCCGGAGATCTTCTCGGCCTCGCTGCGCCGCTCGAGGTTGGCGGCCTCGAGCTGCGCCCGCTGCTGCTCGAAGCGGGCGAGGTTTTCCTTGGTGGCGCGCAGCGCCTTCTTCTGGGGCAGCAGATAGTTGCGCGCGAAGCCGGGCTTCACCGACACCACATCGCCCATCTGCCCCAGGTTCTCGATCCGCTGCAGGAGAACGACTTCCATCTCGCGCCTCCTACTTCAGGACGTAAGGCAGCAGCGACAGGAAGCGCGCCCGCTTGATGGCCTGGGCGAGCAGCCGCTGCTTCTTGGCGGACACCGCGGTGATGCGGCTCGGCACGATCTTGCCGCGCTCGGACACGAAGCGCTGCAGCAGCTTCACGTCCTTGTAGTCGATCTTCGGCGCATTGGCGCCGGAGAACGGGCAGGTCTTGCGGCGCCGGAAGAACGGCCGGCGTCCGGGCGCGCGGCCGCCACCGCCGGCGGCCGGGGTGGCAGGGCTGTTCATCGGGCTTCTCCTTCAGCCTGGGTGGCTTCGCCGCGGGGCTCGGCCGGGGCGCGCTCGCGGCGCGGACGGTCGTCGCGATCGCGGAAGCGGCCGTCGCGGTCGCGGCCGCCCTCGCGGTCGCGATGCCGGCTCTGCAGCATGGCCGACGGGCCTTCCTCGAGCTCCTCGACGCGGATGGTCAGATAGCGCAGCACGTCCTCGTTGATGCGCATGTTGCGCTCCATCTCGTGCACGGCGGCGGCCGGCGCGTCGATGTTGAACAGGACGTAATGGCCCTTGCGGTTCTTCTTGATGCGATAGGACAGGTTCTTCAGGCCCCACAGCTCGCGCTTGGTGACCTGTCCGCCGTTCTCGGCGATGATGTTGGCGAAAGTTTCCGCCAGGCTCTCCACCTGATTGGAGGAGATGTCCTGGCGCGCGATGAAGACGTTCTCGTAGAACGGCATCGTGCTCGGCTCCCTCTGGCTGTTACGTGGCCCGGAGCTGGGGAGGAGCCTTTCGGCGCCGCCGCATCAGCCGGCCGGGCCTAGCCGGCCGCCTGTTGAGCACTGGCGAAACCGGCAAGGAGTTATGAAGGCGGCGGACTATACACGAACCCGGTCAGGCTGCAAGCTCGAGATTCTCCGGCATTTTCCGGCACATAGCCGCGTCCCGCCTTGACAGCCGGGGGCAGGGCGCTATCAATCCCCCGGCATTCCGGCCGGCATGCCCACGACTCAACGGAAGCGGACCCGCACATGACCCGCGCCTTCGTCTTTCCCGGCCAGGGCTCCCAGGCCGTCGGCATGGGGCAGGCCCTGGCGGAAGCCTTTCCTGCCGCACGCCTCGTCTTCGAGGAGGTGGACGACGCCCTGGAGCAGAAGCTCAGCCGGCTGATGTTCGACGGGCCGGAGTCCGACCTGACGCTGACCGAGAACGCCCAGCCGGCCCTGATGGCGGTGAGCCTCGCCGTGGTCCGGGTGATGGAAGCGGAGGGCGGCGTTCGGCTGACCGACAAGGGCGCCTTCGTCGCCGGCCATTCCCTGGGGGAATATTCCGCCCTGGCGGCGGCCGGTTCGCTCGCCCTTGCCGACGCCGCGCGCCTCCTGAAGCGCAGGGGCCAGGCTATGCAGCGCGCGGTTCCGGTCGGCGAGGGGGCCATGGCCGCCCTTCTCGGTCTCGATTTCGAGGCGGCGGTCGAGGTGGCGCAGGCCGCCGCTTCGGGCGGCAGCGAGGTCTGCTCGGCCGCCAACGACAACGCCCCGGGCCAGGTGGTTGTGAGCGGCCACAGGGCGGCCGTCGAGCGGGCCATCGCCCTCGCCGCCGAGCGGGGCGCGAAGCGCAGCGTGCTGCTGCCGGTCAGCGCACCGTTCCACTGTCCGCTGATGCAGCCCGCCGCCGACGAGATGGCCGAGGCGCTGGCGGAGGTGGCCCTCGGCGCGCCGCCGCTGCCGGTCGTGGCCAACGTCACGGCGAGCCAGGTGAGCGATCCCGAGACCATCCGCGACCTCCTGGTCCGGCAGGTGACCGGGACGGTGCGCTGGCGCGAGAGTGTGCTCTACATGAAGAGCCACGGGGTCGATACGCTGATCGAGCTCGGCGCGGGCAAGGTGCTGAGCGGGCTCGCGCGCCGGATCGACCGCGAGCTGTCGGCCATGGCGGCCGGCACGCCCGCCGAGATCGAGGCGATGCTGAAGACGCTCTGAGCCTGCGCGGCCAGGCTGCCGCCGGCGCATCGAAAAAAGGGGGGACATCTCATGTTCGATCTCAGCGGCAAGACGGCGCTCGTCACCGGCGCGTCCGGCGGCATCGGCGGCGCGATCGCCCGGGCGCTGCATGTCCAGGGCGCCACGGTCGCGCTTTCCGGCACGCGCCGCGAGGCGCTCGAGGGACTGGCCGGCCAGCTCGGGGACCGCTGCCATGTCCTGCCGAGCGACCTCGGCAGCGCCGAAGGCGCCGAGCGGCTCGCAGAACAGGCCGAAGCCGCGATGGAGCGACTCGACATCCTGGTCAACAACGCCGGGGTCACCCGCGACATGCTGGCGGTCAGGATGCGCGACGAGGACTGGCAGGCGGTCATCGACCTGAACCTGACCTCCGGCTTCCGGCTGGCCCGGGCGGCGCTGCGCGGCATGATGCGCCGGCGGGCCGGGCGAATCGTCGGCATCACCTCGATCGTCGGCGTGACCGGCAACGCCGGCCAGGCGAACTATGCCGCGGCGAAGGCCGGGATGATCGGCATGTCGAAGGCCCTGGCCGCGGAGGTGGCCTCCCGCGGGATCACCGTCAACTGCGTGGCGCCCGGCTTCATCGACACGCCGATGACGCAGGCGCTCAACGAGGCTCAGCGCACGCGGCTGCTCGGCGCGATCCCGATGGGGCGGCTGGGCGAGGCCGCCGACGTCGCTGCGGCAGTGGTGTTTCTGGCGAGCGACGAGGCCGCCTACATGACCGGCCAGACCTTGCATGTGAATGGTGGAATGGCCATGATATAGCCCGCTCGCCGGCCTCTGTTGCGAGCGCTGGCCAAGGGTTTGCGACTGTGCTAAGGGACGGCGGTTTTCGTGACCCAACGGGGGTCGCCGGGCGCCGCCCGTCGAGGAAACCGCCGGGCCGAACCGGTCTGCGCGTGCAACGACTTCCCGCATCGTGAACTGAGGATTTCCGACAATGAGTGACATTGCCGAGCGCGTGAAGAAGATCGTCGTCGAGCATCTGGGCGTCGACGAATCCAAGGTCTCCGAGAACGCGAGCTTCATCGACGACCTCGGCGCCGACAGCCTCGACACCGTCGAGCTGGTCATGGCGTTCGAGGAGGAGTTCGGCTGCGAGATCCCGGACGACGCGGCCGAGAAGATCCTGACCGTCAAGGACGCCATCAACTTCATCCAGGAGCACGCGTGAGCCCCAGGGAGCTCCGCTGCCCGAGCCGGCAGTCCGCCGGACCGCTCCTCAACTCTCGCCCATAACCAGATGCGACGAGTCGTCGTTACGGGACTCGGCCTCGCCACGCCGCTCGGCGTCGGTGTCGAGACGGTCTGGGCGCGGCTGATTGCCGGCCGCTCCGGGCTGAGCGCCATCACGTCGTTCGACGTGTCGGACCTGCCCTGCAAGGTGGCCGGGCAGGTGCCGCGCGGCGAGAAGGCGGACGGCGGCTTCAATCCCGACCTCTACGTTCCGCCCAAGGACCAGCGCAAGATGGACATGTTCATCCAGCTGGCCATGGCGGCGGCCATAGAGGCGGTCGAGGATTCGGGCTGGATGCCGACCGCGGAGGAGGAGAAGGAGCGCACCGGAGTCATGATCGGCTCCGGCATCGGCGGCCTCCAGGGCATCTACGAGGCGTCGCTGCTGCTCCACGAAAAGGGCCCGCGCCGGGTCAGTCCGTTCTTCATCCCGGCCTGCCTGATCAACCTCGCCTCGGGTCATGTCTCGATCCGCTTCGGCTTCAAGGGGCCGAACCATTCCGTGGTGACGGCCTGCTCAACCGGCGCGCATGCGCTCGGCGACGCCGCCCGGCTGATCGGGCTCGACGACGCGGACGTGATGGTCGCCGGCGGCGCCGAATCGACCATCAGCCGCCTGGGCATTGCGGGATTCGCCGCCGCCCGTGCGCTTTCGACCGGCTTCAACGATACGCCCGAGCGCGCATCGCGGCCCTGGGACAAGGATCGCGACGGCTTCGTGATGGGCGAGGGGTCCGGCATCGTCGTGCTCGAGGAGCTGGAGCACGCGAAGGCCCGGGGCGCGAAGATCTATGCCGAGATCGTCGGCTACGGCCTGTCGGGCGACGCCTATCACATCACCGCGCCGTCCGAGGACGGCAGCGGCGCCTATCGCGCGATGCGCGCGGCGCTGAAGCGGGCGAAGCTCGTGCCCGAGGACATCGACTACATCAACGCCCACGGCACGTCCACGCCGCTCGGCGACGAGATCGAGCTCGGTGCCGTGAAGCGCCTGTTCGGAGATCACGCCTACAAGCTGTCGATGTCGTCGACGAAGTCGGCGATCGGCCACCTGCTCGGCGCGGCCGGCAGCGTGGAGGCGATCTTCTCGATCCTCGCGCTGCGCGACGGCGTGGCGCCGCCGACCCTCAATCTCGACAACCCGTCGCCGGGCTGCGACATCGACCTGGTGCCGCACAAGGCGCGGCAGCGCCCGATTCGCGCGGCACTGTCCAACTCCTTCGGCTTCGGCGGGACCAACGCGTCGCTGATCTTCGTCGGCCCGCCCTGAACGCGAGGGAGTGGCGGATGCGTCGCGCACTCCTGGTCCTGCTGATTGTCGTTCTCGGCGCCGGTGGCCTCGCCGCCGGCCTGGCCTATTGGGGCCACCGCCAGTTCACCGCGCCGGGCCCGGCGAGCGACGATACGCGGATCGTCGTCGCCCGCGGATTGGGCGCCTCCTCGATCGCCGAGGAGCTGGCGGCGGCGGGCGTGATCTCCGATCCGCTGGTCTTCAAGCTCGGCGTGAAGCTCTTCGCCGAAGGACGACCGCTCCGGGCCGGGGAGTATGTCTTTCCGGCGGGCGCCAGCGCGCGCGAGGTGATGGAGCTGCTGATCTCCGGCAAGACGGTGGTGCGCCGGCTCACCGTCGCCGAGGGTCTCACCAGCCGCGAGATCCTGGCGGCGATCGCCACCGCCGACGGCCTCGAAGGGAACCTGCCGGAGGACGTGCCGCCCGAAGGGGCGCTGCTCCCGGAGACCTATCATTATTCGTGGGGCGACGAGCGCGCCGGCATCATGCGGCGCATGGAGGAGTCGATGCGTGCGGCGCTCGACGAGCTCTGGCCGCAGCGCGCCGAAGATCTGCCGTTCCGGACGCCGGAGGAGGCGGTGATCCTCGCCTCGATCGTCGAGAAGGAGACCGGGGTCGACTCGGAACGGGCGCGGGTCGCCGCCGTGTTCGTGAACCGGCTGCGCCGCGGCATGCCGCTGCAGTCGGACCCGACCGTGATCTACGCCCTGACCAAGGGAGAGGCGCCGCTCGGCCGGGCGCTCCTCAAGGCCGATCTCGCGGTCGACGATCCCTACAACACCTATCGCTATCCCGGCCTGCCGCCCGGCCCGATCGCCAATCCGGGCAAGGCGGCGATCGCGGCGACGCTGCGGCCGGCCGAAACCGAAGAGCTCTATTTCGTGGCGGACGGGAGCGGCGGTCACGCCTTCGCGAAGACCCTGGACGAGCACAACCGCAACGTCGCGAAGTGGCGCAAGCTGCAGAAGCAGCGGGCGGCCGCGGACGGTCAGGCTTCTTCCTCTCCGTAGGAAGATCGGCCGATAGCTTACTCGAGTTAAACGATTATTCCAGGACTCGCTTCGTCGGGGCGGAGCCGCTATGCTGTGGCGTCACCCCATGGACCAGCGTTTCGATCACCCTTCCGAGCATTCCCGGGAAAGACAGCTCTGGTGTGCCGTCATCGGGCGCGCCGTGCTCGACGCCACCCGTCCGCTGGACGCCTCCGCCCAGGCCACGGAGCAGGCCAAGGCCAAGGCGGAGGCATGGCGCTGGTTTCTCGAGAACGACCAGGACTATCGCGAAGCCTGCGAGGCGGCCGGATTCGACCCGGACGTGCTGCGCAAGCGGGTCCTGCGCATGGCCGGGCACGACCTGCCGACTCCCTCGGCCGGCCTGCGGTCCGGGAAACGCTGAGGCCGCCGGGCCTACTCCTTCTTCGGCAGCCGCGTGAGCAGCGGGTCCGTCAGGCCGGGCGGCAGGGCGCCCATGAGCCAGGCGCCGAAATACATGCGGAAGGGAAAGGCGATCCGCGCGCGGTTGCGCGCGAGCCCGGCGCGGATGATCTCCGCGGCGCGCTCCGCCGGCATCAGGAGCGGCATGTGGAACCGGTTCTTCGCGGTCATCCGGCTGGTCACGAAGCCGGGGCAGATCACGCAGACGTCGATGCCATAGGGCTTCAGGTCGCCCCGGAGCGCTTCGCCCCAGACCCGCACCGCCGCCTTGCTGGTGCAATAGGCCGGCGCGCCGGGAAAGCCGCGGAACGAGGCGAGGGAGCTCATGATGGCGATCTGCCCGCGTCGACGGGACTGCAGCAGAGGGATCGCCGGCAGGACGGTGTTGAGCACGCCGTCCACGTTGACGGACAGGATCTCGCGAGTCTGCTCGGGGCTCTCGCTCCGGTGGCTGCCGCCCGAGACGCCCGCATTGGCGATCACCAGATCGAGCGGAGCCGCCATCTCCGCCGTGGCGACGAAGCGCGCGCTCGCCTCCCTGTCGGCGGCGTCGACGATGCCCTCGGTGACGGTCGCGCCCTGTGCGCGGCACGCCGCCGCCACTTCGGCCAGGCGCTCGATGTTCCGTCCGGTGAGCGCGAGATGACGCTCCGGCGCGGCGTAGCGGCGGGCCAGCGCGGCGCCGATGCCGCTGCTGGCGCCGGTGATCAGGATCGAGCGCGGATCGCGCATTCCCCACCCCGCGGTTCTTGTTTGTTGTTGCCCCTGGACCGCCAGTATAAAGTTGGCCGCCTCGCCGGCATCCACGACATCCTTCGGGTAACCCGTGTCATACGCCGGGCCGGCGAGGCTGAGGGGGAAACCGCTTGTCCATAGCCAGCATGACCGGCTTCGCGCGCGCCGAAGGCCGCGACGACGGCCTCCATTGGATCTGGGAGGTGAAGAGCGTC
>DAIMFL010000007.1:37957-50603 GCA_036724615.1 Alphaproteobacteria bacterium
GGCAACGGGCGCTCGCTCGACGTGCGCTGCCGCGTCCCGTCGGGCATGGACGGGCTCGAGCCCATCGCGCGGGCGGCCGTGGCCGAGCGGCTGCGCCGGGGCAACGTCACCGTCGCGCTCACGCTCATGCGCGGCGCCAAGCCGCCGAAGGTGCGGATCAACCGCGAAGTGCTGGCCCAGCTCGTCGAGGTGGTGAAGGAGCTCGAGAGCGCCGTCGAGGCGGCGCCGCCGCGGCTCGACGGGCTGCTCGGCGTCCGCGGCGTCGTCGACGTGATCGAGGAGGAGGACGAGGACGAGGCGGTGCGCCAGGCGCGGCTGGAGCGCATCGCCGCGACCCTGGCCGAGGCGCTCGAGGCGCTGCGCGGCATGCGGATCGCCGAAGGGGCGCGGCTCGCCGCCCTCGTCCGCGGCCATCTCGACGAGATCGAGCGGCTGCGCGCGGCGGCCGCAGGATGCGCCGCGGCGCAGCCGGACATGCTGCGCGAGCGCCTGCGCACGCAGGTCGCCGCGCTGCTCGAGACCGTGCCGGCGCTGCCGGAGGAGCGCCTTGCGCAGGAGGCGGCGCTGCTGATCGCCAAGGGCGACGTGCGGGAGGAGCTCGATCGGCTGGCCGCCCATGTCGCCGCCGCGCGCGACCTCATCGCAGAGCCGGGGGCGGTCGGCCGCAAGCTCGACTTCCTGTGCCAGGAGTTCAACCGCGAGGCCAATACGCTGTGCTCGAAATCGACGGACGTGGAGCTGACGCGGATCGGGCTCGCGCTGAAGGCGGCCATCGAGCAGCTGCGCGAGCAGGTCCAGAACATCGAGTAGCTGCCATGGCGGGATCGGCATCTTCCCCGGAGACGGACGTCGGCGGCTTCGGCGAGATTCACCGTCGCGGCCTGATGCTCGTGCTGTCCTCGCCGTCCGGCGCCGGCAAGACGACCATCTCGCGCCTGCTGCTGGAGCGCGACCGCAACCTCACCATGTCGGTGTCGGTGACGACGCGTCCGAAGCGGCCGGGGGAGGTCGCGGGCGTCGACTACAAGTTCATCGAGCGCGTCGAGTTCGACCTCATGGTGAACCGGCGCGAGCTGCTCGAATACGCGAAGGTCTTCGGCCACTACTACGGCACGCCGCGCGCCCCTGTGGAGGCCGCGCTCGCCGAAGGCCGCGACATGCTGTTCGACATCGACTGGCAGGGCACGCAGCAGCTCGAGGAGGCATTGCCGCTCGATCTGGTGCGGGTCTTCGTCCTGCCGCCGTCGACGCGGGAGCTGGAGCGCCGCCTGAAGACGCGCGCCCAGGACAGCGCCGCCGAGGTGGCGCGCCGCATGGCCAAGGCCGCCGACGAGATGAGTCACTGGGCCGAGTACGACTACGTGATCGTCAATCACGGCATCGAGGAGAGCGTGCGGCAGGTGCAGGCGATCCTGACGGCGGAGCGGCTGCGCCGCGACCGCCAGGTCGGGCTGCACGAATTCGTCAAGGCGCTGCGCGAGGGGCAGTAGCCGGCGTCGCATCGAGCGCGCGGGCGAGCGCGCAGAAGGCGGCGACGTCGAGCTGCTCGGCGCGCACGGTCTCGGGTACCCCCGCGGCTTCGATCAGGACCGCCGGGTCGACGCCGAGCCCCTTCAGGCTCTGCCGCAGCATCTTGCGGCGTTGGCCGAACGCCGCGGCGGTGACCCGCTCCAGCGCCGCCATGCGGCAGGGCGCGAGCGGCTCGGTGCGCGGGACGAGCTCGACCACGGTCGAGGTCACTTTCGGCGGCGGGGTGAAGGCGCGCGCCGGCACGTCGAACAGCGCCTTCGCCTCCATGCGCCACTGGGTGACGACGCTGAGCCGGCCATAGTCCTTGCTGCGCGGGCGGGCGAGGAGGCGGTCGGCGACCTCCTTCTGGAACATCAGCACGAGACCGGCGAGCGCCGAGGCTTCGCGCAGCCAGTTCAGCAGCAGCGCCGTCGAGATGTTGTAGGGAAGGTTGGCGACGATCCGGCGCGGCGCCGGGCCGAGCTCCGACGCGCGGATCTCCAGCGCATCTCCGGCGATGACCTCCATCCGGCCCGGATGGGCCGCGGCGATCTCCGCGAGGGCCGCCAGGCAGCGCTCGTCGCGCTCGACAACCACCAGCCGCCCGGCGCCGCAGTCGAGCAGGGCGCGGGTGAGGCCGCCGGGCCCGGGCCCAATCTCGATCACCGTGCCGCGGGACAGGTCGCCTGCCGCGCGGGCGATCCGGCGCGTCAGGTTGAGGTCGAGGAGGAAGTGCTGGCCCAGGGACTTGCGCGCGCCCAGGCCATGACGGGCGATGACGTCGCGCAGCGGAGGCAGCGCTCCGCCGTCGGCCTCAGACACGTACGTCGACGAACGCGGCGCGGCGCAGGTCACGCAGATAGCCACGCGCCAGAATATCGAGCCGTTCCCGCATGAGGGATTGCGAGATCTCCTGCCGGGTCGGCAGGCCGGTCTCGGGCAGGTCGCGCTCGCATACCATGAAGACGCCGATGCCGGTCTCGACACGGATCGGATCGCTGGGCGTGTCGAGCGCCTGATCGATCGCGATCGGACGCAGCACGTCGGGCAGGTCGCCGATCCGCAGGTCCTCGAGATCGGTATGCGCCTCGGGATTGATCTCGTTCGACAGCCGGACCATGTCGTCGCAGGAGCGCGCCTGCGTCTTCACCGATCGGGCGATGGCGTTGGCCTCCTCGACCTCCGCGGGCGAGGCGTCCTGGGCCACCGGGATGAACACCTGCTTCATGCTCACCCTGCCGTCCAGCGCGGAGGTGGATCCGGTCTGGCGGCGGTCCAGCATCATGATGATGTGGTAGCCGCCCGCCGTCCGGAGCGGCCCCGCGACCTGGCCCGGCTGCAGCCCGGCCAGGGCGGCGTCGAGATCGGAATCGAGCTGGCCGGGGCGCACCCAGCCGAGGTCGCCGCCGTTGGCCGCCGAGGCGGATTGCGAGAACTGGCGGGCGAGGGTCTCGAAATCGCCTCCCTGGCGCAGCTGATCGACCAGGCGCTGCGCCGTCTGCCGGACCTCGTCCTCCGAGTTGGTGCTGTCGGTCGCGAGGTACAGCTCGGCGACCCGGTATTCCGGCTTGCCGAGATTGGCCTGCAGCTCGGCCAGCGCTTCGTCGACTTCTTCGTCGCTGATCGTGACGGTGGGCTGCAGCTTGCGCTGGATCAGCGTCGCCCAGGCGATCTCGGCCCGGATCTGGTCGGTGAGCGTGTCGACGAGAATGCCGTTGCGCTCCAGGACCTGCCGGAACTGGTCGACCGACATGTTGTTCTGCGCCGCCAGCTGCGCCAGGCGCTCGTCGATGGCGGCCTGGGGGACGGTGATGCCGTTGAGCTCGGCCTCCTGGAGCTTCAGCCGCTCGTCGATGAGCCCGCGCAGCACCTGGGACGCGAGCCGGGTCCGGGTCTCGGGGGAATCCTCGAGCCGCGCGGATACGATCACCATGCGAGTCCTGACCGACATGTCGAGGACGGTGATCACGTCGTCGTTGACCACGGCGGCGATGGCCAGGCTGTCCTGGGCGAATGCGGGCTGGCGCGGGCTCCCGATGGCGAGCAGACAGCACAGGCAGAGGCAGAGGAGCGACAGGCTTCGCGTGAAGCGGATCACGAACGGTTCCACGGCAGCTTCGGATCGGGCCGCCTGCGGTCCGGCGCGGCGGCGGCCACACTATAGAGCCCCCGGCTGGGGCGGACAATCGACCGGACGCCGCCCGGCCCGTCAGAAATCGACGCCCACGTCGCCCAGATACTTGAAGGACAGCGTGAGCAGGAACTTGGTCTCGGGCTCGATTTCCTCGTCCTCGTAGAAGCTGCGCACGGCCGAGGCCCGCAGGGCGAAGCACTCGTCCTCGTAGGCGACGCCCATGCCATAGGCCAGCCAGCTGTCGTCGACCAGGTCGCGACGGGCGGCGACATAGGTCGACCAGTTGTCGGTGAAGCGCGAGGACAGCGTCGCGGCGATCTCCTCGCGCCGGCCGAACTCGGCCTCGACGCCCTGCTCCTCGCCCAGGAAGGCGTAGGTGAGGTTGAGGTTGAGCAGAGGCACGCCCGCCCTGAGATCCACTTCGTTCCGCTGCGCGTCGAGGTCGTCGCTGCTGAAGCGGAAGCGATAGAGCAGGTCCAGATAGCGGTTGGGCGAGATCTGGACCCGGCCGACGATGTCGGAGAGCTGATCCTCGAGCCCGGAGCCCACCTCGAACTCGTCGTTGTCGCTGAGGGCGTAGCTCTGGCCCAGGAACACGCTGGAATAGCCGCCATTGTCGCCGATCAGGCTCCAGCGCAGCCCATAGTTCACCCGCTGCCCGCCGTCGACCCGGTCGAGGCCGGTGAAGCGGTTGCCTTCGAATAGGTTGGTGTCGTCGAACTCCAGGTCGCGGCTGTCCTCGTTGGGGATCTCGCTCGGATTGCCGCCGTTCGGGCCGACGACGACGCCCACGATGGGCTCGACGATCTGATGGAAGCCCTCGTGGTGGCGCACGAAGGGATAGCGCCAGTCGAAGGTCAGCTGCGGGAAGACCCGCCCTTCGAAGGCGGTCTCGGTCTCGCCGCTCGAATCGGGGTCCTCGCTCTGCGGATCGACGTCGTCCACGTGATAGCCGTCGACCTGCAGCGTCGCCCGCAACGTGTAGATGTCGCCGGCCGGCGCGGTGTAGGGCAGGGTCCAGCCGCCCCGGGCGGACAGGCGGCGGCTGTCGCGCCCGTCCAGGCGCGTCAGCACCATTCCGTTCAGGTCGAGCGTGTAATACCCGCCGTAATCGCTTGGTTCCGTTACGAAATTATAGTCGAACAGCGGTGCCACGATAGGCTGTTCGCCGTTGTCGTCGCTGTCGCGCAGCCCCTGGAAGGCGAAGGCCCTGAAGGAGGCGTAGTTGCGGGCGTGGAAGCCCTCGGCGAAGATCTCGCTGGTCAGCGTCCGCGCGTTGGAGAAGTCGTAGAGGCGCAGATAGGTCTTGTCCGAGGCGCGGTCGACGTCGAAGCCCCAGCGCCAGTGATCGTCGATGTCGAAGCGACCCATCGCGTCGACATGGCCGCGGAACTCCTTCTCCACCTCGCCGACCCCGCCCGAAACCCGGCCGCGCTCGGCGTAGGTCGCGCTGCCGTCGAGTCGCAGCTCGCCGTCCACCACGCGCTGCCGGTACTGCCCGACCATGACGAGACCCTGGCGACCGGTGAAGATCGGCGCGATGGTCGCGTCCTTGTCGGGGCTGATCGCCCAGAAATAGGGGATCTGGGTGTGGAACCCGAGCTCCTCCGACAGGCCGAAGGACGGGGAGAGAAAGCCGCTCTTGCGCTTCACCGTCGGATCGGGATGGGACATGTACGGCGTGTACATGACGGGGATCCCGTAGATCTCCATCCACGCGTCCCGGTACTCGATCGTCTTGGCTTCCTGGTCGTGGATCACCCTGACGGCCTTCAGCTGCCACAAAGGCGGCCGCATCGGGTCGTCCTCGCAGAGATCGCAGGGCGAGAACACCGCCTTGTCGAGCTCGGTCCGGTTGCCGCCGATCCGCCGTCCGACGGCGGCGGCCGCGCGCGACCGGTCCGTCAGCAGCAGGCGGATGTTGGTGATCACCCCTTCCTTCATGTCGTCGGTGAGCTCGACGTAGTTCGCGAACATCACCTCGCCCGTCGGCTCGAGCAGGCTGACATTGCCCGAGGCCGTCACCGTGCCGCCGCGCTCGTTGTACGAGACGGTGGCGGCGAGCAGCACGCGCCCGCCCTGCGCCACCTCCACGTTGCCGGTGGCGACGACCACGCCGAGGCTCTCGTCATAGGTGATCTGGTCGGCGCTCAACAGCACGGGCGAGCTGTCCGGCAGGTCCTGGGCCGAAGCCGGACTGCCGATGACAAGCGCGATGAGGCACGCCAGAGCGGCGGCGATGGAACGCATGCCGCGGCTCAGCCGTCCTCGAGATGGAGCAGGAGGGTGACCCCGATCATCCCCACGATTCCCCCTGGAGTCCACGCGGCGAGAGCGACCGGAATTGTGCCGCTCAGTCCGAGCGCATGGACGACGTCGGAGAGGAAATAGAGCAGGAAACCGGTCAGCGCACCAGTGGCGATGAGCAGCGTGACGCCGCCGCGCCGCGTCGGCCGCAGGGAGAATGCGGCAGCCATGACGACCATGGCGGCGAGCAGCAGCGGTGTCGCGAGGAGCCGATGGTACCGCAGGCGGTGGGCCACCGTCGGCAGCCCGGTCGCGTCGAGGAGCTCGATGTAGCGCGGCAGGCGCCAGAACGACACGGCGGCGGGCGAGGCGAAGCTCTCGACGATCTCGGCGAAGGACAGGTTGGCCGGCCGGAGATGGGTCTCCTCGAACACGCTGCCGCTGCGATTCGGCAGGGTGATCCACGCATTGGCCAGCCGCCACCGGCCCTCCTCGAGATAGGCGGCGTCCGCATCGATGCGCTCGAGCAGCCGGTCGTCCAGGGCGAAGTCCAGCACCATCACCCGTTCGAGGGCGAGCGATTCGGGACGGAGCCGCTCGGCATGGATGACCGACTGCCGGTCGTCGGTGACCTGGCGCAGCCACAGGCCGTTCACCGAAGCGGTGACCAGCCGGCCGCCGCCGAGATAGTTCGCCTCCAGCCCCTCGAACCGGCCGGACATCGCCGAGGCGACGGGGTCGAAGGCCACCACGCGCAGCACCGCGACGACGAGAATCACCGCGACGGCCGGCAGAAGGAACTGCCACACGGAGACCCCGGCGGCGCGGGCGACCACCAGCTCGTGAAAGCGGGTGAGCTGCCAGTAGGCGCCCATGCCGGCGGCCAGCACCGCGAAAGGCAGCACGATCTGGGCGGTGCCCGGCGTCTTCAGCAACGCCATCTGCAGGATGAGGCCGAAGCTCATGTCCTCCCGCCCGCCGGCGCGCCGCAGCAGCTCGATCGTCTCGGCCAGGACGATGATCGCGACGAGCAGGGTGAGGATGCCGAGCAGCCAGAGCAGGAACCGGCGTGCGATGTAGCGGAACAGCGTAAGCGAGATGAAGGGCACGGCCTGCTACCCGCGCTGCGGCGCCAGGCGCCGCATCCGGACCAGCTCCGGCGCGCCGAGATGGATCAGGGCCGCCGCCGCCGCCGCCAGCGGCATGGCATACATCCCCGGCACCGCGGCGGAGGACCGTGCCGCCAGGCTGAGGAGGAGCAGGCTCATGACTTGCAGTCCCGCGCAGATGCCGAGGGCCAGGGCGACGCGCTGCCACCGCCCCCGCGGAGCGCTGCCGCTGGCCAGCAGCACCGCGACCGCCACGGCCGCGAAGGCGATCGCGTAGAGCGGCGAGGCCAGCCGCTGATGTCCCTCGGCGACGAGGCGGCGCCGCTCCGGTTCCGGCAAAGTGGGGTCGGGCCAGAGCAGCTCGTCGACGAAGCGCTCCTGCGCCTCGCGGTAGCGGTCGTCGGTCGGCGACATCAGGTCGCTGAGCGCCATCGCCGCGTGATCGAAGTTGAGAATCGAAACCGCGCCTGTGGGGCCGCTCGCCTCCTGGTAGCTCCCGGTCTCCATCACGATCTGCGGACCGGTCGCGCCGCCGTAGAGGAAGCCGCGCGCCGCCGTATAGGTGATCGGCCGCTGCGGGTCGCGCGTGTCGTGGACCAGAACGCCGCGCAGGCTGCCGTCGCTGTCGCGCGCGCGCACATAGACGGTGAGGCCGGTTCCGAGATCGGTGAACACGCCGGTCTGGAGCAGGACCTGGGCGTAGTTGTTGCGGATCGTGTACTGCAGGTCCTTGAAGGACCGGTAGGACGCCGGCAGCAGATAGAGCGTCAGGGCGTAGCAGGCGAGCATCGTGACGGCGCCGGCGATCAGGGCGGGCCGCGCGAGCGCCAAGTGGCTGAGACCGGTGGCGCGCAGCACCACCAGCTCGCTGTCGATGATGAGCTTGTAGTAGACGAAGATCACCGACAGGAAGAGCGCGATCGGAAGCACCAGGGCCGCCAGGCTCGGCAGCATCAGGGCGAGGAACCACAGCGCCACCTCGAGCGGCAGCCCGTGATTGATGATCGTGTCGATGAAGCGCAGCGACTGGCTGAGCCAGATGGTGATGGTGAGCCCGACGGCCGCCAGCACGAGCGAAACGCCGATCTGCTTGACCAGGTAGCGTGTGATGCCGGTCATGCCTGGCACTATAGGCCGAGCCGCCGGCGGCGCGGTAGCGGCAAATCCGCGAAGACGCGGCGGATTCCCGTGGCTTTATCGGCGCTTGCCGCTGTGCTACAGGACGGCTGAGCGGGCTGCTGCATTCCTGCAGAACCCCGCGCCGTCGGCTCCGCCGGCCGGCGCGGCGGTGCGGCCGCATAGTCGTCGACGAGGAGCCCATGAAGATCGCATTCGCGAAGCCGGAGATGCCCGCCGCGGGAGCCGTGGTGGTGGGCGTGCTGGAGGACCTGAAGCTCACCCCGAGCGCCGCGGCGCTCGACAAGCAGCTCAAGGGAGCCGTCGGCAGGGCCCTGGCGGCGAGCCGGTTCAAGGGGCGTCCGGACGACGTGCTCTCGATTCTGGCGCCAGCGGGCACGGAGCTCAGCCGCATCCTGCTGGTCGGGCTCGGCAAGCCCGACGGCCTCGATGACATCGCGGCGCAGTCGACCGGCGGGCGAATCGTCGCGCATCTGAATGCGGCGGGCGAGAAGGAGGCGGTCTTTCTCGTCGACGAGATCGCCGACGCGAAGATCGACGCGGGCGCCGCGGCGGCTCACATCGCCTACGGTGCGCGTCTCCGGAGCTATCGCTTCGACAAGTACAAGACGACGGAGAAGCCCGAGGCCAAGCCGACCCTCAAGAAGCTGACCGTGGGCGTGGCGGACGTCGCGGCGGCGCGGCGCGCCTTCGAGCCGCTGGAGCGAATCGCCGAGGGCGTCTATTTCACCCGCGACCTGGTCTCGGAGCCGCCGAACGTCATCCACCCGGAAAGCCTGGCCGAGGAGACGAAGAAGCTCGCCGAGCTGGGTGTCGAAGTCGAGCTTCTCAACGAGAAGCAGATGAAGAAGCTCGGCATGGGCGCGCTGCTCGGCGTCGGGCAGGGAAGCGTGCGCGAGTCCCATCTGGTCGTCATGCGGTGGAACGGCGCCCCGGACGGCAAGGACAAGCATCCACTGGCGCTCGTCGGCAAGGGCGTGACCTTCGACACCGGCGGCATCTCGATCAAGCCGGCGGCCGGGATGGAGGACATGAAGTGGGATATGGCCGGCGCCGGCGCCGTGATCGGCACGCTGAAGGCGCTGGCCGGGCGCAAGGCCAAGGCCAACGTGGTCGGCGTGGTCGGCCTGGTCGAGAACATGCCCTCCGGCACGGCCCAGCGTCCGGGCGACATCGTGACCTCCATGTCGGGCCAGACCATCGAGGTGATCAATACCGACGCGGAGGGCCGGCTCGTTCTGGCCGACGCCCTGTGGTACTGCCGCGACCGCTTCAAGCCGAAGGCGATCATCGACCTCGCCACCTTGACCGGCGCCATCATGGTCGCGCTCGGCCAGCTCCATGCCGGGCTGTTCTCCAACAACGATGCGCTGGCGGAGAAGCTGCTCGCCGCCGGCAAGGCGACCGGGGAGCCGCTGTGGCGCATGCCGCTCGGCGACGGCTACGACAAGCTCATCAACAGCGACGTTGCGGACGTGAAGAACGTCGGCGGGCGCCATGGCGGCAGCATCACCGCGGCTCAGTTCCTGCAGCGCTTCGTCAAGGACACGCCCTGGGCGCATCTCGACATCGCGGGCATGGCCTGGACCGACAAGGACTCGCCCACCGTTCCCAAAGGGGCGACCGCGTTCGGCGTGCGGCTCCTCGACCGGCTGGTGGCGGAGAACTACGAGGAGAGGTGACGGCGGCGCGGCCGCCTGTCCGGGGCGATGACCGAGATCCGCTTCTACCACCTGCAGCGCAGCACGCTCGACGCGGCCCTGCCGCAGATGCTCGAGAAGACCTATGCGCGCGGCCAGCGCGCGGTGGTGCGGCTCGGCTCCGTCGAGCGGGTGGAAGCGATGACGAGCCGCCTCTGGACCTATGCCGACCGCAGTTTCCTGCCGCACGGCTCGGCGCGCGACGGCCGGCCGGAGCTGCAGCCGGTCTGGCTCACCACCGCGGACGAGAATCCCAACGGCGCGCAGGTCCTGTTCCTGGCCGACGGCGCCACGTCCGAGCGGGTGGGGAGCTACGAGCTCTGTGTCGAGCTGTTCGACGGGGCGGACGACGGGGCCGTCGCGGCGGCCCGGGACCGCTGGCGCGCGTACAAGGCCGAGGGGCATCGGCTTCTCTACTTCCAGCAGGACGAGTCGGGCCGCTGGCAGCAGAAGGCCGAAGGCTGAGCCGGCCGGTGAGCCGACCTCGAGCCTTCTACACGATCGGCCACTCCACCCGATCGGTCGCGGAGCTGGCGGCACTGCTGGGCCAAGTGGACGTCGAACTGCTCGTCGACGTCCGGACCGTTCCGCGATCCCGCACCAATCCGCAATTCAATGCCGATACTCTGCCGGAGGCGCTGGCCGGCCACCACATCGGCTATCGCCATATAGCGAAGCTCGGTGGATTGCGGGGGCGGAGAAAGGATCAGGGTCCGTCGCGGAATACATTCTGGCAGAACGCCAGCTTCCGGAACTATGCCGATTACGCCGGCACGGACAGCTTCCGCGAAGGCCTGGAGGAGCTTCGCGCGCTCGGCCACGCGCAGGTCTGCGCCATCATGTGCGCCGAAGCCGTCTGGTGGCGCTGCCATCGCCGCATCATCGCCGACTACCTGCTCGCGAGCGGCGAGGAGGTCTGCCACATCATGCGGCCGGGCAAGGTCGACCGCGCAATCCTGAACGCCGCAGCGCGTCGGCAGAGCGACGGAACGCTGGTCTACCCGGCTGGCGCATGATGGGCGTCGGCTTGGCGGCGCCCACGGCTCACCCCAGACCGCGCCGGCGCCGGTTCTCCTCCTCGCTGTAGAACGGATCGGCGTGGATGTCCTCCGCCGGCAGGCCGCGGTCGACGAGCATCGCGATCGCCGCTTCCACCATGGCCGGAGGGCCCGCCAGATAGGCCTTGAAGCCGGCGAGCTCCGGGAAGTCCGCCGCGACCGCATCCCCGATCAGTCCTCGCCGGCGGGCGGTGGGGCCGCTCGGCGCCGACAGCACCGGAACGAATCGGAACCCCGGGTGGCCGGCCTCGAGCTCGCGCAGGCGCCGCTCCAGATAGATGTCCCGCTCGTCCCGGGCGCCGAGATAGAGATGGACCCGGCGGGCGGGGTCCCCGGCCAGCGCCGTCTCGACGATCGAGGCCATGGGAGCGAGGCCCGAGCCGCCGGCGACGGCCAGTATGGCGCCGCGATGCTCGCGCCGCAGATAGGCGTCGCCGAACGGGCCCTCTATCTCGACCGCCTCGCCGGCCGCGATCCGCGTCGCGACGTAGTTGCTGGCACCGTCGCCCAGATTGCGGATGTGGAATTCGAGAAGGTCCGTCCCCGGCCGGTTCGCCATGGAGTAGTCGCGCGCGGGCAGGTCGTCGAAGCGCAGCCGGGCGTACTGGCCCGCCTCGAACGGGAAGGGCCCGCCCTCGACGGCCAGGCGCAGGATGCGTATGTCGTACGTCGCGTCCTCGATCCCGACGACCTGCGCCGTCACGCGAGCGGGTGGATGACGGGCTAACACCGCCGGTCCTCATGCTTCGACGAGCTCAGGATGAGGACCTCACCCTGAGCCTGTCGAAGGGTGAGGTCGGCCGTGCTCATTTCGCCAGCAGCTCCTCGATCGCGCCCGTGATCTCCGGATCCAGCGGCTTCACCTTCGAGGGCCAGAGCCCGGCGAGCTCGCCGTCGGGTCCGATCAGGTACTTGTGGAAATTCCACTTGGGCGCGGCGGCTTCGCCCGCCTCCTCGACCACCCAGCGATAGAACGGATGGGCCACGGGGCCGATCACGGATTCCTTCGCGCTCATCGGGAAATCGACGCCGTAGCTGGTCTGGCAGAAGGCGCGGATCTTGGCCTCGCTGCCGGGCTCCTGGGCGCCGAAATCGTTCGAGGGCACGCCGAGCACGACCAGGCCGCGGTCCCGATAGCGTTGCCAGAGCGCCTGGAGATCCGCGTATTGCGGGGTGAAGCCGCATTCGGAGGCGGTGTTGACGATCATCACAGGTCGGCCATCAAAGCGAGAAAGAGGGATAGGATCGCCTTCTATCCCCTTGAAATCGAAATCGTGCGCCGACATATCGTTCTTTTGCCCCGCTGGTAACGAATCGGCAGGCTCCGCTAGGATATGGGTTGGCGGAGCATCCCGCCAACTGAGGGCGGGCGAGGAACGTACCGAACTCGAGTCTCAGGCAGAGTAAGCGGCGACCATGACGGGCACGGTTCGGCAGGCCAAGTTCCAGATCGGCGACATGGTGCGCCATCGATTCTTTCCGTTCCGCGGCGTGGTCTTCGACGTCGATCCGGTCTTCGCCAATACTGAGGAATGGTGGCTCGCCATTCCCGAGGAGATTCGCCCGGCGAAGGACCAGCCCTTCTACCATCTGCTCGCCGAGAACGAGGACACGACCTACGTCGCCTATGTCTCGGAGCAGAACCTGCTGCCGGACGACAGCGGCAAGCCTTCGAAGCACCCGGCGATCAAGGAGATGTTCGAGGGGCTGAAGAACGGCCGCTATACGCCCCGCCATCGGGCGACGAACTAG
>DAIMFL010000008.1:0-729 GCA_036724615.1 Alphaproteobacteria bacterium
GTTCAGACATCACCGGCCGCGGCCCATCGGGATGCCTCGACGCGGAGCCTACATTCGGGCCAAGTCGCGTTGGCTCATCCACCGCGCAAGTTCGTCGGCGACGATCCGGGCGAGTTCGTCCGCCCCCTCCTTCTTCAGATGCACGTGATCGACAAACAGCTCGTCGCGGCCGTGCAGGACGGCGGTGGCTTCGATCAGTAGCACCTGCTTCTCGGCGGCGACCTCGCGGAGGATCGCTTCGGCCCGTTCATACGCCGCGACCAGCCCTTCATGAGTGAGGCCGACATAATGATAATAGATGCGCGCCTTGTCCGCGTCGGCGCTATCCGGCATCGCCAACCGCGGCTCGATCATGAGGATCGGCTCGATGCCGGCGTTGCGGGCGAGATCGACGAAGGTCGCAACGTCGAGCCGGTACTGCGCCGGCCCCATCGTGCCCAGGGTCGTGACGGGCGTGACCTCCGGCATACTGCCCTCCGGCCCGAGATCGAACTTCCAGACGTAGTATTGCCGTCGCAGCCGGATGTAGAGCTGGGAATAATTGCCGAGCAGCCGATCCAGCCAGTTGTTGTAGCGGAAGCGCGGGTCGTCGCCGTTCCCGATCGGCTTCAGGCTGCGCAGGAAGGCCCACAGCGCCTTGAGGTCGTCCTCCTCGATCTTGGTGAAGGCATCGTACGGCATCGCCGGATAGAGGTAGGCGCCGTCGGCGCGGATGCCGTCATGCACCGC
>DAIMFL010000008.1:739-49156 GCA_036724615.1 Alphaproteobacteria bacterium
CAGGTCGTTCCAGGTGTCCGACAGAACGACATAATCGGGACGCAGGAGATGTCCCTCCGTGAGGAGTCGCCCCACCGCATCGAACGTCGCATGGCCGGGAATTCCGGCATTGATCGTCTCCACGTTGCCAAAGCCGGCCGCGCGCAGATGGTCGCCGACCTGGCGCGGCCAATCCTCCCCCTCCGTGCACCAGGGGTCGAATACGGAGGATCCGCCGTAGAAGATGATGCGCCGCATTCCCTCCGGCTTATCGAACGCGAACTCCTCTCCGCGGTAGCCCAGAGAGTTGATCCTGTACACGATGTTGGGAATCTCTGACTTGGTCTGTACTTCGGCGGGAAAAATATGCCGCGCGAAGACCGCCGGCGCGTAATACAGCGACCGCTCGGCCTGCCATGGCGGCGGTACGACATAGTCCATGGTGGACCGTACATAGATCTCGCCGAGAACGAATGCTCCCGCCGCCGCCACAAGAAACGGAACTGCGGCGAGAACGTAGCGGCGCCACGTCCTCTTCATCGCCTGGCCTCCACACCCACGACTTCACGTATTTGCGCCGATCCCGCCGCGGCGAGGTCGGCCTTGTTTTATGGAAAAATGGAAGCAGGTTGGCCGAGAGAGGTCAATCCGTCCGACGTCTCCCGAGGAGCAATCCAGTTGTGGAGTGTTCCTGGTACTTCGACAGATCCGGCCGGTCTTGATTAATTCCGGCCGCAATCGGCCGCGGGGCAGCCGCCCCTTAAGACCGCGGCTTCGTCTTGTCCGGGTCGTAGAACGGGAAGCGCACCACCCGGGCCGGAATGCGCTTCTGGTGGCCGTCGAGCTTGCCGATCTCGACCTCCGTGCCAGGTGCGGCGCAGGTCACGTCCACGCGGCAGAGCGCGATGGTCTTCTTCAGGATGGGCGAGCGCGTGCCGCTGGTCACCACGCCGACCTGCGCCCGCCCCCCGGCCGCGTGGACGCAGTCCCCGTGCCCCGCCGGCTCGTTCCCCTCGAGCTCGAGCCCGACCAGGACGCGCTGCGGGGTCTCCCTGCGGCGCAGCACGGCGTCCCGGCCGATGAACTCCTCGTTGCCCTTGGCCGCGACGGTGAAGCCGATCCCGGCTTCGAACGGGTCGGTCTGGTCGTCGAACTCGTAGCCGGCGAAGATCAGCCCGGCCTCGATCCGCAGCATGTCGAGCGCCTCGAGGCCGAGCGGCGTCAGGCCATGCGGCCTGCCGGCCTCGAAGACCGCGTCCCATACGGCGCAGGCGTCGTCGGGGTGGCAGAAGATCTCGTAGCCGAGCTCGCCGGTATAGCCGGTGCGCGAGACCACGACCGGGATGCCGTTGTAGTCGCCGATCCGGCCGATGGTGAAGTTGAACCACGCGATCTCGTCGACCCGCGCATTGGCCGGCGCGGTCCACACGATCTCCGTCACGATGTCGCGGCTCTTCGGCCCCTGCACCGCGATGTTGTGGAGCTGGTCGGTCGCCGATTTCACCCAGACCTTGAGGCCCCGCTTCTCCGCCTGGTCGCGCAGCCATTTGCCGCTGAACTCGTCCCCGGTGATCAGGCGGTAGCGGTCGCGGCCCATGCGGAAGGCGACCCCGTCGTCCAGCATCCCGCCATGGTCGTAGCACAGCGCGGTATAGGCCGCCTGCCCCTCCGCCAGCCGGCGCATGTTGCGCGTGCAGGTGAGCTGCATCAGCGTTTCGGCATCGGGCCCCAGAACCTCGAACTTCCTGAGCGGCGACAGGTCCATCACCACGGCCGCCTCGCGGCAGGCCCAGTATTCGTCCACGGCGCCGTGGTTGTTGAACTTCGTCGGCAGCCAGTAGCCGCGATATTCGGTGAAGTTGCGGGTGAGCGCCGAGGTCCGTGGGTGAAACCCGGTCTCGCGCGTGAGCTTGGGTTCTGAATCTGGCGCCATTCTGTATGCGACCGCTTTCGAAAAGGAATGCTTGGCCGGATAGACGCGGACATGGATGTCCGTGGGATTCCAGGCATTGGTCGCGTCGATGTCGTCCGGACAGGCGGAGGACGCGCAGACCAGGTCCGTCAGCGCCCGCAGCAGGACGTAGTCGCCCGGCCGCGACCAGGGATCGTCGAGGAAGATCGCCTGCTGGGCGGTGAGCCCGGCGTTGTAGAACAGGTTGACGCAGGGCCAGCCGCCGCGGCGGCCGACGCCATAGGGCGCCAGCTGCGCATTGAAGTTCTCGGTGCAGCTCGGATGCCCGGGATAACCCTGGTCCTCGTAGAACCGCGCGGTGCAGGCCAGGCCGAAGCTGTCGTGCCGGCCGCAGGTGTCGCGCACCACCTCGACCAGCGGCTGCAGGTCGGTATCGAAATATTTCGAGAAGAGCCCGGGCATCGGGTAGAGCAGCCCGGTCATGGTGCGTGTCGCCGTCATGTCGAAGCTGCGCTCCACGCCCGTTTCCAGCTTGCGCGCGTCGAGCGCGACGAAGTCGGAGCACTGCCGCCCGAACACGTCGATGACCTGGATATACTCGCCGGCCCTGACGAGATAGCCGCGCGCGGTGCGTCGGTCGACACGGATGTCCTGCAGCGGCTCGGCCAGCGGATCCGGCAGCGGCGGCTCGATCATCTCGGCCACACGGGCCCGCCTGACGATCACGGACAGCTCCGTCGGCGGCGCCTGCTCGAACGCCGCCATCTTCCGGCCGGGCGCATGGAAGACGCAGGCGACGTCGCGCGCCGCCACCAGCTCGGCCCGCTCTCCGGGCGCGGACTCGCGCGCGAACAGCTGGGCCGCCTTGTCGACCCGGGCGGGAAGCCCGTGCCGCCGCATCGCCGCCACGGCATCCTGTGACAACCCACCCGCCCCCGACAGCAGCCGGTTGATGCCGGGCGCCTCGACCGCCGCGCCGAGGCCGAGCGCGGCGAGATCCGGGGCGCCGTCGGCCCTGAAGACCGCCACCTCGCAGGGCTGCAGGCCTTCCCGGTCGATCACCGTCACCCGGTCGCCGGCGAAGAGGCGCAGCACCACAGCACCCCCGCCGGGCACGAAATAGCGCTCCGTGCCGGGATCGAACCGGGGCAGCCCCGGCTCCAGCAGCCTTGGACGCATGGCTGTCGCCGCGATGTTCACGCGCGTCCTCCCCGGCCCGCTCCGGGCGGAAGCCTCACCGAGCGCGAAGTTTCCGGCATATCGACGTGGGCCGCAAGGCGGGCGGCGGCCCGGCCTCACCCCAGCCCGAGGGCGCGGGCGTCAGCTGGTCGGATAGCGGATCGAGAGGATCTCGAGATCGATGTCGCCGGCCGGCCGCTTCCAGGTGACCGAATCGCCGACGCCGGCGCCGATCAGCGCCTTCGCGAGCGGCGAAACCCAGCTGATCTTGCCCGCCGCCGCATCGGCCTCGTCCTCGCCGACGATGGCGAACTCGTGCTCCTGGTCGTTGTCGTCGACGCAGCGCACGATCGCCCCGAACCCCACCTCGTCCGCGGGCTGGGTCGCGAGATCCACTGGGATCGCGTGATCGACACGTCCCTGGAAGTACCGGAGATCGCGCTCGACCTGCTTCAGCGTCTCCTTCGACAGCAGATCCTCGTCCGGATGCTCGAGCAGCTGGCGCCGCTGCTCCTGCAAGGCGTGCAGCTGGGCCTGCAGGGCGGCGAGGCCCTCGGGAGTGACGTAGTTCGGATGCGGACTCTGCGGCCGTTCGGGCAGCTCGTCGAGCTGCTCGCTGTCCGACTCCTTCACGAAGGCGCGGCTCATGCCGTGCGCGCTCCTCTCCCTGCGGCCGCCGCTCCTCGACGGCCTTCCCGGACCAGCATAGAGCGATGTCGCGGCTCCGTCATAGGCCGTTGTTGTGCGATGCGAAATCGTCTTAGATAACGGCCGTTTCCCCCGGGAGTTCCCGATCATGACCGATGCGAGATGCGTTCTCGAGATGCGCAGCATCCTGGGCGAGAGCCCGATGTGGCATGCGCGCGAGGCGCGCCTCTACTGGCTCGATCTCCAGCGCCCCGCGATCTATCGCTTCGACCCGGAGAGCGGGCGCAACGAGCAGATTCCGGCGGAGCTCGGCTCCTATGTCGGCGGCCTCGTGTTCCGCGGGGACGGAAGCCTGGTGGTCGACAAGGAGACCGGCATCCATGCGGTCGATCGGAAGACCGGAGCGCTGCGTCCCCTGGCCGACCCGGAACCGGACATGCCGGGCAACTGGTTCAACGACGCCAAATGCGATCGCCTGGGGCGCCTCTGGGCCGGCAGCGGCGACCGTCACGAAACGGCGCCCACGGGAAAGCTCTACGTCTTCGAGCGCGATCATTCTTGGCGCGCGGTCGACAGCGGGATCATCTGCTCGAACGGCACCGCGTTCAGCCCCGACGGGCGCGTCGCCTATTTCAGCGACAGCTGCGCCCAGCAGATCGTCCGGTACGACATCGACCCGGCGACCGGAGACATCGGGCCCCGGCGGCCCTTCGTGAAGATCGGCGAGGAGAACGTTCAACCCGACGGCATGACGGTCGACGCGGAGGGCGGCATCTGGGTCGCGCTCTGGGACGGCTGGCGCATCGAGCGATACACCCCGGACGGCAAGCTCGACCGGACCGTGAAGCTGCCGGTGCCGCGGCCGACCTCGGTCGCCTTCGGCGGCCCGGACTGCCGGAGCCTCTACATCACGTCGGCGAGCATGGGCCTCACGGACGGCCAGCTCGCCGAGGCACCGCTCTCGGGCAGCCTGTTCGTCTGCCGTCCGGGCATGGCCGGCATCCCCGAGCCGGTCTATAACGGCTAGCCTTTCCCCTCCATCCGAGACTCACCGTGCGCTCATCCTATGACGTGGTCATCGTCGGCGGTGCCGTGACCGGCAGCGCCATCGCCTATTTCCTCGCCGCTTCGCCGGAGTTCGACGGCTCGGTCCTGGTGATCGAACGCGATCCGACCTACGAGACCGCGGCGACCCCGCGCTCCGCCGGCGGCATCCGCCAGCAGTTCTCCACCCCGGAGAACATCCGCATGTCGATGTTCGGCGCCGAGTTCGTGAAGTCCGTCGCCGAACATCTGTCCGTCGAGGACGAGCGGGCCGAGCTGCCCTTCGTCGAGAACGGCTATCTGTTTCTCGCGACCGAGGCGGGGCTGCCCATCCTGCGCGACAACCACGCGACGCAGACCGCGCTCGGCGCCGAGATCGTCTTCCTCGGCCCCCAGGAGCTCGCCGCGCGCTTCCCCTGGCTCAACGTGGAGGATATCGCCGCCGGCACCTTCGGGACGCGCAACGAAGGCTGGACCGACCCGTACGGGCTGCTCCAGGCCTTCCGACGCAAGGCGCGGTCGCTCGGCGTCGAGTACGTGAAGGACGAGCCGGTCGCCCTGGGCCGCAGCGGCGGACGCGTGACGTCGGTTCGCCTCGCCGCCGGGGGCGAGGTGGCCTGCGGCACCTTCGTCGACGCCGCCGGCTATCACGCCCATCGGATCGCGGCGATGGCGGGGCTCGACCTTCCCATCCGGCCGCGCAAGCGCTTCGTGTTCGTCTTCGATTGCCGCGCACCGATCGAGCGCGCGCCGCTGCTCATCGACCCGAACGGCGTCTATTTCCGGCCCGAGGGCGCGAGCTATATCTGCGGCGTCTCCCCGCCCGAGGACGCCGACCCCGACAATCTGGATTTCGAGATCGACTACGGCCTGTTCGAGGAGACGATCTGGCCGACCCTCGCGCACCGGGTACCGGCCTTCGAGGCGATCAAGCTCGGCCGCGCCTGGGCCGGTCACTACGACTACAATGTCTTCGACCAGAACGCGATCCTGGGACCGCACCCGGAGCTGCCGAACTTCCTCGTCGCCGCCGGCTTCAGCGGCCATGGCCTGCAGCAATCGCCGGCGGTCGGCCGGGCGATCGCGGAGCTCGTCGTGCACGGCGGATACCGCAGCATCGATCTCACCCGCTTCGGCTGGGAGCGGGTGATGCGGAACGAGCCGATCTTCGAGCGCAACGTGGTGTAGGTCGCCCGACGGCCCTGAACCACAAGTCGCGAAGCAAGGACGTCGACCCCAGAGGCGGTTCTAAGGAAGATGTCATGCGCGGGCCCTCATCCCGAGCTTGTCGAGGGAGACCCGCGCATCCATCGACCCGCCTGCGCAGGCCCAAGCGTGGATCGCCGGGTCTTCGCCCGGCGATGACAATCTTTTCCGCTCTTCTCTGTGCCTCTGTAGCCAACGTCTTTCCTGCCGTCGTGCTCCAGGGGCGCAAGCTCGCTCTCCTCTTCCCTCCGTCGCATTTTCCGCCATGATGTTCGGCACCAACCGGGGGAGGTAAACCGTCATGCCGCGGGCCGTGCTCGTCTCCATCATCTGCGAGGACTACACGGGGCTGATCGCCGAAGTCACCGGCATGCTCTACGATGCCGGCGTCAATCTCGGCGATACCACCTTCGCCGTGCTCGGCGGCGCGGCCGAGTTCACCTCGGTCTGCGAGTTTCCGGATACGGTCGACCTCGCCCAGACGGAGAAGGACCTGCGCAGCCTGCCCGGCCTGTCCGGCCAGGCCCGGGCCCGGATCTCGGTGGCGCCATTCGACTACGCGGCGGTGCATGGCGAGACGGCGCAGATCACCCACCGGATCGAGATCACCGGCGAGGACAGCCCCGGCCTGATCGCGCGCCTGTCGGAGGTGTTCGTCACCTACGGCGCCAACATCGTCCGTCTCAACTCCGAGCGCATCCCGGGCGGCACCGGGCGCGCCGGACGCTACGTCTCCCGCCTCGCCGTGTCGATCCCGCCCGAGAAGGCGCAGGCCTGCCTCGCCACCGTGGCCAACACCGCCGGAGAGCTGCGGCTCACCTGCCACTGGGTCGCGAGGTGACCTGCGCGGCTGTCGATCCGGGCCGCATCGCACAGCTGACCTCCCGCGAGGACGCCGCCTTCCGGGCCATGCGGCCCCGCTCGCTCGCCCTCGTGGAGCGCGCGAAGCGCAGCATGCCGGGCGGCGTGCCGATGAGCTGGATGGCCTCGCTGCATGCCCATCCGCCCGTCTTCGCGGCGACGGGGGACGGCGCATGGTTCACCGACGTGGACGGACATCGCTACCTCGACATGAACCAGGCGGACATGAGCATGGCCTGCGGCTATGCGCCTCCGGCGGTGGTCGAGGCGGTGCAAACCCGCATGGCGACGGGAAGCCAGTTCCTGCTGCCGGCTGAGGACGCGATCGAGGTGGCGGAGGAGCTGGCGCGGCGCTGGAGCCTGCCCTTCTGGCAGTTCACCCTCTCCGCCTCCACCGCGAACGCCGAGGTGATCCGCCTCGCCCGCCACGCCACCGGCCGCGAGCGGATCCTGATGTTCGACGGCAAGTATCACGGGCATATCGACGACAGCCTGGTCATGCTGGTCGACGGCAAGGTGCGGCCGGAGCTCGCCGGCCTGCCGCGCTCGGCCGCAGCCCGCGCCGTTCTGGTGCCGTTCAACGATCTCGAGGCCGCCGAGGCGGTGCTGGCGGGCGGAGACATCGCCTGCGTCATGGTCGAGCCGGCCCTCACCAATACCGGCGTCGTGCTGCCCGCGTCCGGCTTCCTCGAAGGGCTGCGCGAGGCGACGCGGCGGACCGGCACCGTTCTCGCCTTCGACGAGACACACACCATGGTTTGCGCCCCCGGCGGGCTGAAATCCGCCTGGCGGCTCGACTGCGACGCGGTGGCCTTCGGCAAGTCGCTCGGCGGCGGGGTGGCGATCGGGGCCTATGGCTTGAGCCGGGACCTGGCCCGGCATCTAGAGGAGCCGCCGGTGCTTCCCGGGGCGCCCATGGAATCGGTCGGCGGGGTCGCGACCGGCGGCACGCTCTACGCCAACGCGCTCTCGCTCGCCGCGGCGCGCGCGACGTTGCAACACGTGCTCACCCCGGAGGGATACGCCCGCGCCGCCGCGCGCGGCGCCCGGCTCGCGGACGGTCTCGACGCGGCCTTCCGGGATGCCGGGCTTCCCTGGCGTGCCCAGCGGCTGTTCTGCCGCTCGGGATTCACCTTCGCGCCCGAGCTGCCGACCAACGCCGCCGAGGCGCGCCGCCTGGCACGGCCCGATCTCTACGCCCTGCTCCGCCTCTGGATGGCGAATCGCGGCGTGTGGGAATCGATCGCCCAGGCGGGTCCGGCCGTGTCCTTCGCCATGATCGATGCGGATGTGAGCTTTTACCTGGACCGCTTCCGCGACTTCCTGTCGGAGCTGACGCGGTGAGCCATGCCCTCGCTCAGGGCAGGCCGCCGCATTGCAGGTTCTGCTTCGCCTTCTCCACGTCGGGCTTGTAGATCCGGCGATTGGCGCAGGTCGCGTTGTAGGACGTGAGCGCGTCGTTGTAGCTGCGCACGCTGTCCTGGTAGGCCGGAACGATGTCGCGGCGCAGGAGCTGGCGCAGCGTCTCCTGCCGGCTGATCAGCCCTTTCAGCTGCTCGGCGGCCTGTGCGTCGTTCGGGTCCATGGAGGCGCGCATCGTCTGCGCGTCCATGCCGAGCCGCTCCAGCTCGTTCTCGCGCTCCTTCAGGATGCCGTGCCGCAGCTCGAGCTCGGCCCGCCCGTTTTCCAGCTCCTGCTCGAGGCAGAGGCAGTAGCGCAGCTCGTCGACCGTGAGGGCCGGTTCGAGCTGCTGCGCGGCCGCCGGCATGGCGATCGAGGCCGCAGCGGCCGCCAGGGCCGCCAACGCCGCCGCTCGGGGGAAACTGATCTGCATGGCCCGGACCCTTGTGCCTGATCTGCGCGCGGCGACTCCGCTGCCGGTTGCGCCGGTCGGAGTCTTGTACGACCGCCTTTTCCTCGTGGCAACTGGACGCCTCGCCACCGTTGGAGCCGCTTCGGGGATTCGCTACGATCCGGGCCGACAACGGGTGCGCTCGCGGCGGCACCGACGAACGATCGCAAACGGGAACGGCCGATCGCCGCGGGAGTTCCCTGCAACACCGGAGACCCTCGACGATGCGGATCATCGTGCTCGGAGCGGGCGTGGTCGGCGTCGCGACCGCGTATTTCCTCGCCAGGTCCGGCCACGAGGTGACCGTCATCGACCGGCGGGAGGAGGTCGCGAGCGAGACGAGCTTCGCCAATGCCGGGCTGATCGCGCCCGGCCACTCCTACACCTGGGCGTCGCCGCGCGCGCCCATGATCCTCCTGAAGTCGCTCTGGCAGGACGACATGGCGCTCCGCTTCCATCTGCGCGCCGACCCGCAGATGTGGGCCTGGAGCCTGCGCTTCCTGCTCAACTGCACCACCGAGCGCAGCCGGCGCTACACGGTCATCAAGCTGAAGCTCTGCCTCTACAGCCAGCACGTCCTGCAGGAGACCGCGCGGGAGGCGGAGATCGACTACGACGCGATCCGGCGCGGCCTGCTCTACCTCTATCGCGACCCGGCCCATCTCGCCCTCGGCGCCGCCAACATGGCGCTGCTGAAGGACAACGGCGCCCGGCTCGAGGCCGTCGACCCGGACCGCTGCGTCGAGATCGAGCCGGCGCTCGCTTCGGCCAAGGGCAAGCTCGCCGGCGCCATCTATGCGCCGGGCGATGCCAGCGGCGATTCACACAAGTTCACCCGGGCGCTGGCCGAGCGATGCCGCGCGCGCGGCGTCGACTTCCGCATGGGGACGACGATCTCCGCCATCCGCGGCGACCGGGACAAGGTCGCGGAGGTCGTAACCGATCGGGGCAGCCTCGCGGCGGACCACTACGTCCTGGCGCTCGGAAGCTACAGCCCGCTTCTCGTCCGCGATCTCGGGTTGAAGCTGCCGGTCTATCCGGTGAAGGGCTATTCGGTGACCCTGCCCACGGAAGACGGCCCCGGCGTGCCCTATGTGGGCGGCGTAGATGAGGCCAATCTCGTGGCCTTCGCCCGCATGGGCGACCGGCTGCGCCTCACCGCGACAGCGGATTTCGCCGGCTACGACACGGATCACGCGCCGGGCGATTTCAGCCACATGCTCAAGGTCGCGCGCGACCTGTTTCCGCATGGGGGCGATTACGAAAAGCCGAGCTACTGGTCCTGCCTGCGTCCCATGACGCCGGACGGGCCGCCGATCCTGGGCGTCTGCCCTGTCCGGAATCTGACCCTCAACACCGGGCACGGCCATATGGGCTGGACTATGTCCTGCGGCTCGGCGCGGATCGTCGCCGACCTGATCGACGGCCGGCAGCCGGAGATCGACGTCGCCGGGATGACGCTGGACCGCTATTGAGTCCGGACGGCTCGGTTCAGATTCTGAACAGCCGGCCGAAGCCGGGCACCGGGTCCTTGTAGCCGGCGAGCCTGAGGCAGTGCCAGGCGAGCGCGTGGATGCTCGAAGTCACCGGCTTGCCGAGATCGAGCTCCAGCGCGTCGACGAACGAGGCAAGCCGCAGGCTGGTGCAGGAGACGAACACCGCGTCCACCTGCGGATAGCGGCCGAGCTTCAGAACCGCGTCGCGGATCGAGGCGGGCGCGATGCGCGCGACCTCGTTGTCGTTCTCGTGGTTGAACGAGCCCATGACCGGCACCTCGATGCCGCGCGCCTCGATGAAGCGGCGGAGCATCTGGTTCACGTCCTCGACATAGGGCGTGAGCAGCGCGATCCGCCCGGCGCCGAGCGCCTTCAGCCCCGCGATCGCCGCGGTGATCGGCGTGCTGCAGGCCACACCCGGCCGCGCCTCCCGGATCCGGGCGAAGACCTTCTCCTCGCCGATCACTACCGTGCCGGAGGTGCAGCAATAGGCGACCACGTCGAGATCCACCCCGGGCAGGATGAGGCCGGTCGCCGCCGCGATCTCCGTCTCCATCTCGGCGAGGCTCGCGGGATTGATGTCGATCGGGCTCGGCAGGCGGCTCTCGTAAAAGGCGATGCCGTCGATCTGCAGCATCTGCCGGAACTCGTGCTCGATCGTGTTGTCGGTCGCGAGGACGACGAGTCCGATCCGCCCCTTATGCGCGATGCCGCCGTCGAGCCCGAACGGCAGGTGGGTCAGGCTGATGGGCTCATCCGCCTCGGGCTGGCGCAGGACGGCTTCGCTCATTCTCCCCTCCTCCAGGGCATGGCCGGGCGGACCGGTGGCTCTCGAAGGCTAGGACGAAACGGCCCGCGCCGCCACGGCTTTCCGGCGGTCAGTTGCAGTCCCGCGGGATGGTGAAGCGCTCGCTGTTCGAGAAGATCCGCCGCCCGTCCTCGTAGGCGTCGATCTCGGCGGTCGCGACGAACTCGGTCGCGGTGAGCGCCAGCCTCGTCCGCGTCTCGGTCCGCACGTTCCAGCCGCCGCGCGCCATGCTCTGCCGGTAGACGATCTCGCCCGTGGCCGACAGCGGATCGCCCTCCGTGATCCGGTAGGTCTCGACCGCCGCGCTGTCGACCGCCAGGCCGATCGCTTCGATCAGGGCGCCGCCGCCGTCCTTCTCCATCACCACGGTGGTCGTGCCGCTCGCGATCTCCGTCGTCACGCTGCGCCGCGTCGCGCCCGGGCGCAGCCCCCGGTCGGCAAGCGGGGGAGCGCCCTCCGGCGCCCCGAACGGCGCCGGGGCATCCTCCTCGGCGCGCGGCGGACGGACCGGCAGGTCGAGCCGGCCCGTCCCGGTGAAGAGCGTGAGAGTGGCCGGCTCGGGCGCCGGCCACATTTGCGGCCAGTAGCTGGTCGAGATCGCGACGCGCAGGCGATGCCCCGGCAGGAAGGCGTGGGCGATGTGGTTCATCGCGATCCGCACCCGATAGCGCCGGCCCGGCTCCAGCCGCGTCGGCTGCTCGTGGCCGTCGCGATGCGTCAGGTTGAAGAGCGTGTAGGTGACGCGCGTGGAGGCCCCGTCCGGCCAGACATCGCAGAGCCGGACGGCGAGCTTCGCCACCGGCCTGTCCACCGCGACCTCGAGCTCCACTTCGGGCGCCCCCAAGATCTCGAGACGATCCGGGAGCGGCGGCGAGTCGAAGCACAGGGAGCGCCCGTCGTCCGGCCGCTGGTCCGGAGCGAAATCCCCGCCCGTCCCGCCATAGGAGCACCATTCGAGCGTGGTGCTGCCCGTGTCGTCCGGGGATCGGTGGGTCAGCGGCGCGCCCGGCCGCCCGGTCTCGCCCAGCCCGCTTTCATTCAAGTACCAGCTCTGCGTGGTGACGTTTGGCGAGGGCCAGCCAGGCTCCGTCACCCAGCGTCCCGGCCGCGTCTCGGCGAAGGCCGCGGGCCGATAGCTCTCGTTCATCCACACGCGGTAGCGCGGCTCGTCCATGATCCCCGTGTCGATGCCCTTCAGCCAGTGATCCCACCAGCGCAGCGCCTCCTGCAGGTAGCCGATCGCCGGCCCCGGATAGGCGCGGTGCGGGAAGGCATGTCCCCACGGGCCGACCAGTCCTTTCGCCGGCGCGGCGAGCCCGGCGAGCAGCCGCGGCACGGCGTTGCTGTAGCCGTCCTCCCAGCCGCCGATCGCATAGACCGGGCAGGCGATGTCCGCATAGCGCTCGCAGACCGAGCCGTGCTTCCAATAGGCGTCGCGCCGCTGATGCCCGGCCCAGATGCCGAGCAGGAAGCGCTGCTGCCGCAGCCGATGCAGCCAGGTCTCCCGCCACGCCTCTCCGACGATCGCCGGGTCGGGCGGCATCGACAGATAGGCGTACATCGCCGAGGCCCAGGCGAAGTTGTCGTGCAGCATCGCGCCGCCCATGTAGTGGACGTCGTCGGCATAGCGGTCGTCCGCCGCGCAGAGCGTGACGATCGCCGCCAGTGCGGGCGGCCGCCGCGCCGCGACCTGGAGCGCGTTGAACCCGCCCCAGGAGATTCCGGTCATCCCGACCTTGCCGCTGCACCAGCTCTGGCGCGCCACCCAGGCGATCGCCTCGACGAGGTCGTCCTGCTCCCGGCTGGAATACTCGTCGTCGAGGATGCCGTCGGATTCGCCCGAGCCGCGCAGATCGATGCGCAGGCAGGCATAGCCGTGGCCGGCGATGTAGGGATGCATCTCCGCGTCGCGCCAGGCCGTGCCGTCGCGCTTCCGGTAGGGAATGCATTCCAGGATCGCCGGCACCGGATCGGACTCGGCATCCTCCGGAAGCCACATCCGCGCCGCCAGGCGGCAGCCGTCGGACAGCTCGATCCAGAGATTCTCCACCTCGCGCACCGCGCGCGGAAACCGGCTGACGATCCGCACGTCCCCTCCCTAAAGCACCAGCAGCAACAGCAGCGGCAGGGTGGCGAACGAGATCAGCGTCGAGAGCACCACCGCGCCGGCGATCTCCTCCGGCCGCCGCTTATAGACATGGGCGAACAGATAGTTGAACACCGCGACCGGCATGCTGCTCTGGATCAGCAGCACCTTCGCCACCAGATCCGGCGGATTCAGTGCCCAGATGACCGCCAGGGCGATGGCGAAGCCGAGCCCGAGCCGCGCCAGGGCGATCGTCAGGCTGATCTTCAGGCTGCGGATCCCGAGCCGGGCCAGGGAGACGCCGAGCGCGATCAGCATCAGCGGGATGGTGATGCCCGCGACCAGCTCGATCGTATTGGCGATCCACGCCGGAAGCTCCGTGTCGGTGGCCAGCAGCACCAGCGCGATCGCCAGGGCATAGAGCAGCGGCACGCGCGCGAGCCGTCCGGGCGCGAAGCTGCCGGCGGCGATGCCGACCCCCAAGGTGAACTGCAGGGTGGAGGACACGGCGAAGAAGACGATGGCGAGGGCCAGTCCCGCCTCGCCGAAGGCGAAGAGGCAGAGCGGCAGCCCCATGTTCCCGGCATTGGGAAACAGCAGCGCCGGCAGGTAGGAATGGAGCGGCCTGCCCGCCGCTCGGAGCCCGGCAATCGAGATCGCGCCGACGATCGCGAAGACGGCTGCGGCGGCGCCCGCCATGGCTGCGAGCGCATCGAGCTCCAGCTCGAGCCGGGTGAGCGTCGAGGCGACCAGGCAGGGCGTCGCCACCTGGGTCACCAGGACCGTCACGAACTCGGTCTCGAAGGGCCGCTTCAGTCGCGCCCACAGGAAACCGATTCCCGCGCAGATGACGACCGGGGCTATGACGGCTGCCAGCTCGCCGAACACGACATGCTCCGGATGGGAATGCGCCGGTGCCGTCCGCAGGACGGGCGCCCGAGCGCAGGACGCCAGACGCTAGCAGCTTCGGCATTGGCGTTGAAGGACGCCGAGAGACTTCGGAAACCGGCGCGAGGCTAGCCGTCGATCCGTCGCAAGACGGAGGTCCCGTCCTCCTCGGCCGTTTCCTCCGACAAGCCCGGCTGCTCCGCACCTCCGGGGCGCGCCGCGCGCGTGGCGGCCGGCTGCTCCGACATCACCTGCTGAAGCGACCGAAGCGGCTTGTTCAGATAAGGGCTGATCATCCTTCCGCCTCCTCGACGGCGCGGCTAGAGTGCCGGTTCCGCCATGCCACCGGAAGCTGTGGATAACGAGGATATCGCGGACAAACGGTGGCATTTTACGCGTATCGGCGCCAGCGGCCCTGGAGCCGGCCCGCAACTCGAACCGGTCCGCGGGAAGATTGCCACGCGGCGGCGAAACGACGATGATCGGCCAACTTCCGGGGGCCGGTCGGCCCTGCATTGCCTCTCGGGCGCACCTACGCCGCGCCGGGGCGAGAGTTCACAAGGGAATCCTCCATGACGGCAAATCGGACCTGCGGCGAGGCCGCCATCGACCTGCTCGAAGCCTATGGCGTGGACACGGTGTTCGGGATTCCCGGCGTGCATACGCTCGATCTCTATCGCGGCCTTGCGGGCTCCAAGCTGCGGCACATCGCGGTCCGCCACGAGCAGGGCGCGGGCTTCATGGCCGACGGCTATGCGCGCGTCTCCGGCAGGCCGGGCGTCTGCGTGCTGATCACCGGTCCGGGCGTCACCAACGCGGCGACGCCGATCGGCCAGGCCTTCTCCGATTCCGTGCCCATGCTGGTCGTCTCCAGCGTCAACGCCACCGAGGATCTCGGCCGCGGCCGCGGGCGGCTGCACGAGATCACCGACCAGCGCGCCGTGATGGCGCCGCTCACCGCCTTCAGCCGGACGATCCACGATCCGGCGGAGCTGCCGAAGGCGATGGCGGACGCGTACCAGGTGTTCGACGCGGCCCGGCCGCGGCCCGTGCATATCGAGCTGCCGCTCGACGTGCTGCAGGCGCCGGCGCGCTTCAACGGCAAGCAGGCCGACGGCAAGCGCCGCCCGCAGCCCGATGCCGAGTCGCTCGACGCCGCGGCGCAGCTTCTCCAGTCCGCGCGCCGCCCCGTCGTGATCGCCGGCGGCGGGACGGTCGATTGCGGCGCGGCCCTCGCGACCTTCGTGGAGAAGCTCGGCGCGGCCCTGTTCCTCACGGTGGCGGCGAAGGGCGTCGTGCGCGACGATCATCCACGCTGCGCCGGCGCCACGCTGCAGCTCCAGCCGAGCCGCGATCTGCTCCAGTCCGCCGACGTGGTGGTGGCCGTCGGCACCGAGCTCGCCGAGACCGATTCCTGGGTCGCCCGCCTGCCGATCGAGGGCAAGCTCATCCGCATCGACATCGACGCGCCGACCCTCACCCGCGACTACGAGCCGGCGGTCGCCCTGCTCGCCGATGCAGAGTCCACGCTCGTCGCTCTGGCGGACCGCCTGGCATCGAGACGCGGCGACGGCGTGCCGCCCTCCGAGATCGCCGGGCTGCGCCGGCGGCACCAGGCCGATCTGTCGCCGCTGCAGCGCAAGCACGCCATGGTGCTCGACGCGGTGCGGGAGGCTCTGCCCGAGGACGCGGTGCTCGCCACCGACATGACCCAGATCGCCTATACCGGCTGCTACTACTATCGCAGCCAGGCGCCGCGAAGCTGGCTGCACCCGGTGGGCTACGGCACGCTGGGCTATGCCCTGCCGGCCGCGATCGGCGCCAAGCTCGCCGCGCCGGAGCGCGCGACGGTGGCGATCGCCGGCGATGCCGGATTCCTGTTCACGGTGCAGGAGCTGGCGACCGCGGTCGAGCTCGGCCTGCCGATCGCCATCCTGCTCTGGAACAATGACGCGCTGCAGCAGATCGCGGAGGGCATGACCGAGCGCGGCATCCCCGAGGTCGGCGTGCGGCTGCGCAACCCCGACTTCCAGGCGCTGGCCAAGGCGTTCGGCTGCCGCGCCGTGCGGCCGGACAGCCTGGCGGCGCTCGGCGACGCGATCCGGACCGCCGTGGCCGCGGACGGCCCGACGCTCATCGAGGTGCGCGAGGACTCGCCCTATCTCGGTTGACCGGCGACCCGCGGCGGCTCACCGGCCGGTCGGGACACGCATGCCACGCGGACGGCGGCACGCACGATGGGGTGGCGCGCTGCTCGCGTTCGCCCTGCCCTGCCTGCTGGCCAACACCGGTCTCGAGCTGGATAGGCTGCTGCGGGATTTCGAGATCGTCGCCTTCGGCGCGGAGTATCAGGAAACCGACCGGCGCCTGTACAAGTGGACGGGGCCGCTCCGCGTGCATCTGGATATCCATGCCGGCGACCCCGCGCTGTATCGCTCTCTCACGACCGATCATCTGGAGCTTCTGGCGGAGCTGACCGGGCTGCAGATCTCCCTGACGGACGATCCCTCGGACGCCAATTTCGTCATGGTGTTCGATCGCGGGGCACAGCTCTTCGATTCGACGGGGCGCCACGCGCCGAGCCTGGCCCAGCACAGGGTGCTGATGCGCGACGCCCTCTGCTTCGGACAGTATTCCCGCGACCGCCAGGGCCGGATCACGCGGGCGGTGATCGGCATTCCCACGGACCGGGCGGCATCGGCAGGCAAGCTCCCCGCCTGCATCGTGGAGGAGACCACCCAGGCCCTCGGGCTCCCGAACGATTCCGACGAGGTCAACCCGTCCATCTTCAACGACCGGAGCGTCCTCGATCAGCTGACGGAGCACGACCGCATCCTCGTCCGCCTGCTCTATGACCCTCGCCTGGCGCCCGGCGCCGGGCGGGACGAGGCGCTGCCGGTGGCGCGGCAGATCCTGCGCGAATGGGGCCACTGAGCGGGCTCCCGGTCGAACCACCTGCGGCGGCTCTGCGTTTTTCCAGCCGGAGCAGCGAGTTAGCAGTTCCTTCACCATAATCGTGGGAAGACTGGGCGGAATTGCTCATGCTGGACGAGCGGCGGGATCCCCGGACGGGACCGCCTTGTTCCGGTTCGGAGTTCAGCGGAACGGCTGGGAACATGGTAACCGGCGTCACCTCGCCCAGCGGCGGCGATCTCAATCAGCTCCGTCAGCAGTACGAGCGGCTGTGCGATCTCGTGACCCGCACCGCCGGCTCCGACCCCGAGGCGGCCGAGCGCGTGCTGGACGAGCTGCAGACGGTATCGGAGCGGATTCAGGCGCTCGAGGCCGCGGAGGCGGATTCTGCGGAGGAGTCTGCCCCAGAGGGCACGCAGCCGGTACCGCAGCCCGAGCCGGAGCCGAGCCCGCCGGCCTCACGCATCGTCTCCTTCCGGGTGAGCCAGGCCGTCGGCGGCCGGGCGGCCGAGGCAGCGCCTCCGCCCGGGAAGCCCGGCTCGTGGCGCCTCGATCAGCCTCCCGACGAGCTGAGCCCGTCGATGCGCCCGGCAACTCAGCCAGGACCGGCAGAGCCGCCGGCTGCGGATCAGGCCCCGCCCTCGTCCGCGCCGGCGTCGCCGGCAGCGGAACCGGCGGAGGCCGCCGCCAGCGCCACCGTCTTCAGCTCGGCCATCCGGCGATGGCTCGAGCGGCATCGGGCGGCCGCGGCCGCGGAACGCGCCGTGCATCCTCCGCAGCCCGCGCCCGACGCATCGGAGTCGCCTCGACCGGAGCCTGAGGATCCGCGCGCGCGAGCGACGGCCGCCGGGCCATCGACGGAGTTCGCACGGCTCGCTGCAGCCGTCGAGCGGCAGGCCGAACAGATCGAGCGCATCATGCGGCTCTGCGAAACGCACCAGAATGCGCTCGAAGCCCTGCAGTCGCAGATCGAGGAGCGGCTGCGCGCGATCCGGCCCGCCGCCGAGGCGGATGAAGATGCCGATATGGAGCCGCGCATCACGGAGCTGCGCGAGGCGGTCGAGGAGCAGCGACATCGCCTCACCGCCCTGGCCAAGACGATCCAGAATCTCGCACAATGGCTGGCGGCTCATCATGCCGCGCCCGACCGCTGAGCGGACGGTTGCGTCGGGGGAGACGGAGGAGACGGGCGCGTGCCGCACCCTCGGATCGGACTTGCCCTGGGCAGCGGTGCTGCCCGCGGCTGGGCGCATATCGGCGTGCTGCGCGCCCTCACCGATGCCGGCATCCAGCCGGAGATCGTCTGCGGCACGTCGATCGGCGCGCTCGTCGGCGGCATCTATCTCTGCGGCAAGCTCGATACGCTCGAGGCCTGGGCCCGCGCGCTGACCAAGCTGCGCATCATCGCGCAGCTCGATTTCAAGATGGCGGGTGGCGGCATGATCGCCGGACGCCGCCTGATGAGCCTGCTGGAGCGCAATCTCGGCGACCTGCCGATCGAGGCCCTGCCGCTGCCTTTCACCTGCGTCGCCACCGATCTCCTCACCGGCCATGAGGTCTGGCTCGGCGAAGGCCGTCTCATCGACGCCTTGCGGGCGTCCTTCTCGCTGCCCGGCCTGTTCTCTCCGGTGCGGTACGACGGCCGCTGGCTGATCGACGGCGCGCTGGTCAATCCGCTGCCCGTCTCGGTCTGTCAGGCGCTCGGCGCCCAGCTGGTGATCGCGGTCAATCTGCACGCCGATCTGATCGGGCGCGCCCGGGCCCCCGAGGGCAACCTGCCCCGCATCGCCGGATTCGATCTGGCGGACGAGATCGCGATGCAGCGCCGGCAGAACGGGCTGAGCGGCATGCTGCAGCAGGTCTTCGGCCGCGAGGGCGCAGCCCCGAGCCTGTTCGGCGTGATGGTGCAGTCCCTGAACATCATGCAGGACCGCATCACGCGAAGCCGGCTGGCCGGCGATCCGCCCGACATCGCCATCAATCCGCGGCTCGGCCATATCGGGCTGCTGGAATTCCACCGCGCGCCGGAGCTGATCGACGAGGGTCGCGCCGCGACGGAACGGCTGCTCCCCGACCTGCGCGAGGCGATCTCGCTCTACGCCTCCGCCAGCGGCTGACGGCGGGACGGCTTCGGGCGGCCAAAAAAAAACCCCGCCAATGGCGGGGTTCGAGTTGCGTGTGTGTGGAGAAGTCCCGCTGGCGCCGGGTGGGGCGCCGATCGGGATGCGGCAGCCGCTTTCCTCACCGCAAGGCGGTGAATCGAGCCATTGCCGAACGCACTGTGCCCAAGCCGGGCGGCGCATCGGTGTGGCAAATCTGTGGTTCTGTCCCCTGACCAGTTTTCAGGGGGCGAGACCGGCGCACCAAACAAATCGGCCACGCCGAGGGCGTGGCCGGAAGTAGCGTTCGGAGGCAATCTGATGGAGAGATCATCGCCGGCAGATGCTAACGATCGGTAAACTCGGTCCGATGCGAGCGCCGGCACGAAGTCATACGCAGGTATTCTCGTCCTTTCAATGGGTTAACATGGTCCATTCGAGCCCCGCCTCATGGCGTCGCCTTGTCCATGATCGCGACCGGGTATAGAATCCGCCCAAAGACCGGCGCTCCGCCGCGGGGAGGCTCGACATCATGACAGCTGGTTCGACGATCCGGGCGCTGCTGGGCGGCGCGGCCGCCCTGGCGCTCTCCGGCGCCGCGGCATCCGCCCTCGCCGACGGGCTGACCGAGCAGTACTGGGACGAGATCCCGGCCATGACCGAGGAGGCGCTGGGCGATGGCCAGCTCGGCACGGTCGTGGGGCAGCCGCTGGGGGTCGCCCTGCAGGCGGTCGACGCGCGGCTGCCCACCGAAGACCAGATGACGCCGAAGCAGAAGGCCGAGAAGGAACAGCTCGAATCCGGCGTGGTCGTCTACGTCGTCGAGATCCCGCCCGAGCAGCGCGTGCCCGGCGGTCCTACCCACCGCACGGTCGAGGCCCCCGCCCCATTCGGCGGCACCGATGCGATGATCGGCGCTCTGACCGGCGAGACCGGAATGGCGGGCCAGCTCCAGTCGACCCTCACCGAGTCCATCGGACCTGGCAGCTTCACCCAGGGCGGCATGGGAAGCGGCGGTGCGCTGGGCAGCATGCTCGCCGACGGGATCACCGGCGCGCTGGGCCAATAGGCCCGGCCCCCCTTCCCTCTTCCCAGCCTGACTAGCTTTCCGGGCCGCCGGAGGGCGGCAGGCTCGGCTGCGCCAGGATGAACCCGGCCACCGGCAGGAGCGCCGCCGCCGCGCCGGCGATCATCCAGTCGGCCAGCGACGACAGGGCGGCCGCGCCGACGAGCCCGCCCGTCATCATCGCCAGGGCGGCGGCCTTGGCCGGCGCCGGGATCACCCGATAAAGATGCCAGTTGCGCAGCGGCGGGCCGAGCCGGGGGTGATCGTAGAGCCAGCGGTGGAATCGGGGCGAGCTCCGCGAGAAGGCCCAGAGCGCGAGGATCAGGAAGATCGTGGTCGGCATCAGAGGCACGAAGACGCCGACGAGTCCGAGCCCGACGCAGAACAGGCCGAGCCCCGCCAGCGCCCAGCGCAGCCCCGTGCAGCGCAGCGCCGGCTCGCGCGGGCCGCTCATGACGGGCGGGCCAGCAGCGCGTCGATGTCGCGCTGCCCGACCGTCTGGACGTTGCCGTGAATGATTCCGCTGGCCATGGCAATCAGCATCTCTAGCCGATTTCCTACCGCCTGCGCTATCCGGCGAATGGTCGCAGCGTCCTGGCGGGCGGCCGGCTCGGCCAGGCGGCGCAGCGCGAACATGACCAGATTGTCCATGTGCTCCACCACCCGCTCGAACGGCTCGCGATAGCGGGCGGGACAATGGTCATAGGCTTCGATGGCCAGGGCGCTGTCGGACAACGTGCTGTCGGCGAAATGCTGCCGATAGCTCTTCGGCCGCCATTCGCGGGCGTCCTCGAAGCATTCCGGGCAGTCCGGAAGTATCTCGAGGATCATCACGATTTCGTTGAAGTGATTCAGATAATCCGTGGCCAAAAGGGTCTGGCCGTTGATGTTGGTCCCCTCCACGCGGCGACAGACGTCTTCATAGCCGCCCATCGTCCGGGTGGCGGCCCTGCCGGGGCAACACGCGTTCATTCTGCCGGTCCTCGGCTCTGGTGATCTGGCCCGGTGGCACTGTCCGCCGCACGGCCACGGCGAAGGTTCCCGCACGTCGGACGGGGAGACGATAGACATGCTTCAGTTAACGAAGAATAACGCGGTTCCCGTCCTTCCGGAGCGGGCCGCGTTCGGCTCGGCGGCCCGTCAGCCGACGAGATCCATGAAGTTCACCGCCGTGAGGCCGACACTCACCGTGCCGACCAGGACCAGAGCCAGACGCGTCGGCATGATCTTCACCAGATAGCCCGCGACGGGCGCGGCGAGCGCCCCGCCGATCACCAGCCCGAGCACGGCGTTCCCATAGCTGGAAAGATCGAGCTGCGTGAAGAAGGTGATGGAAATCGCCGTGGTGACGACGAATTCGGTCGTGTTCACCGATCCGATGGTGGAGCGCGGCGCATCGCCCTTCGCCAGCAGCGTCGAGGCCACGATCGGCCCCCACCCGCCGCCGCCGATCGCGTCGAGAAATCCGCCGCCGCCGCCCACGGCAGCGGCCGGAAAGTTCCAGCTGCTGCGCAGCCGGGATGCGACGCGCAGGAAGATGAGGAGTGCCATCAAGGCGAGATAGACGGTCACCAGAGGCTTCACCACCTCCTCCGGCAGCCCGGTGAGCACGTAGGCGCCGAGACATCCGCCGATCACGCCGGGAACCGCCAGCCGCCGGAACAGCGACCAGTCGACGTTCCGATGCAGGATGTGCGATGTGCCGGAGATGCCCGTCGTCACCACCTCCGCCGCATGCACGGCCGCGCTGGCGAAGGCCGGCGGCGTCCCGAAGGCGATGAGGCTCGTCGAGGCGATCACCCCGAACGCCATGCCGAGCGCCCCATCGATCATCTGGGCGCAGAAGCCGATGGCCGCAAAGACGACGAACTCGTCCCCCATCTGCCGACCTCCTCGTTGCTGGGGGGCTCAACGCCGCCCGCGGTGCTGGGTTCCGGATCTGCCCGGCTCGCCCGGCAATCCGCGTCGCGGTTCCTTCGCCGCCTCGCATTCCGCGCAGGCCCGCGATAGGATTTCAGTCGGCAGGAGGCCGAAGCATCGGGAACGCATCTGCATTCGGGGACTCACCTGCTTGCTGTCGCTCTGCCGCGCGCATCTGCGGAGCTGCGTCCCTTCGGTGCCCGCCCAACGCAGCCTGCGCCGGGAGAGTGAGATGGTTCGCCGCATAGCCCTTGCCGCCGCCGTGCTCGCAGCCTTTGGCTTCGCCGGCAGCGCAGGCGCCGCCGAGCCGGAGATCATGGGCCTGCGCCTCGGCATGAGCCTGCCGGCGGGCGAGATCGATGCCGCCTACGAGACCGCACTTGCCGACAAGGTCGAGGACAGCGTCGGCCTCACGGTGCCCTACGACCACGTCGAGACCAGGCTCACGGATGGCGGACGGCTCAGCCTGCATTTCTCCTCGCCCGCGGACGGCGCGCTGCTGTTCTGGATCCGCCATACCAGGAGCTGGCGCTGGCCGAGCGTGCAGACGGGCCCGGATTTCGCCGAGCTGACCGCAGGGCTGGAGGCTCGCTTCGGCCCGGTGGCGCGGAGCGTCGGGCCGATGGACGGCACCGTCTCCGTCGCGCTCATCTTCGCCGAAGACGGCGGCAGCGCCGATTTGCCGGAGACGATCGATCTTCCTGCCGAGGAGGCCGCCGGAGTCCAGTTTCTGAGCTTCCAGCGGCGCGTCGCGCTGCTGGGGGCGGAATTCAGCGGCGCCGTGGTCACCATCGTCGTGGATGGGGACGGCGTGGCGGCGGTGGTCGAGGAGCTGGTGGATCACCGTCGCGGCGCGACGGTGCTCAATCCCGGGTGAGCGCTGCGGCGCTCAGCGCGTCGTGAAGGCGGGATAGCCGGCACCCCTGTCCACGCTCGGATCGCAATAGGTCGCGAAGGGCTGCCGTACGCTGCGCTCGAGCCGCTCATGGTGCAGCACGCAGTCGTAGATCTGCGACCGGCCGGTGCGGCTGTCACCGAGGGATCGCGTGCCGCTTTCCGCTTCCAGATCGCCGATCCGGCCGCTCAGGCTGCGTGAGACCGTGTCGCCGCCCGGCCGGAGCGACCGTGTTTCGGGCTGGCCACGATAGACGGTGCTGCGCGAGGGAGATTGCAGGATGCGGCTGCCGCTGTCATCCGCCGAGGCCGGCAGGCCGGGGACGGCCAGCAGGGCCGCCAAGCTAGCCGCCTGCAGGAACCGTGCGGCGAGGGAGCTCGATCGCATTCTCTGGAGGTAGGTCGGAACCCGCGCGATGCAACGGGCGGATCCCCGACCGTGAGGATGGCCGAAACGCCCCCTACCAGAGGATTCCGGCCACGTCCCCGGCCATGCCGCCCGCGGTGCCGATCTCCCCGCCCGCAGGCGGGGCGTGTCCGAGGTCAGCCCCGGTCATGGCCGCGCCGGCCACCGGCCCGCCGGCGGCGGAGACGCTGGCGGGAATCTCCATCGGGTAGCCTCCGCTGCCTCGCCACGCCTCGCCCTCGACCGGCGAGCCCATCAGCGTGCCGCCGCTCACCTCGCCCAGCTCGTCGGTGCCCATCGTGGCGGAGTCCGCGCTCAGCTCGATCCTGTCCAGCCCCGCCTCCGGCCCGTCGGCGATGGCCGGAGCCAGTGGCGTCATCGCCGCCAATGCCAGCGCAGCTGCCGCCGCAAGAATGGACCTGGACATGAAATCCCCCGGCTATGGCATTGAGAAAAGTTAATATTTCTCCATAGCAAAGTTGAAGTATATCACAGGGAGCAAGCCTTTGGGGAGTCCGCGCCCGGCGGGCCCAATCGGCGCGGAGGAAAAGACCATGACGCGTTGGTCGGCAGGTTTGAGGACGGCTCTGGGCGCGGGACTGGCGCTGGGGCTCGCCGGCGCCGCCTCGGCGGGCGATCATAAGGCGTCCGAGCGCCTCGATATCGAGGCCCAGGCGGTCGACAGCGGCACGCTCGAGGCGCAGGCCATGGGCGAGCCCGGCAGCGCCGCGGTCGGCAACACGGCGGAGCTTCCTCCCGCCGCGGCATCACCGAGCTTCGACCAGCCGTCCCTGAGCTCCGCCCAGAGCGGCATCGCGCCCGGCGCGGTCTCCTCGTCCTCGCTGCAGGCCACCGTGGCCGGCGGGTCGGTCTCGCTGGACTGACCTGCCGTCACGCCGGAGTCAGGTGGCAGGACGCCAGCCCCCGCTTCTCCAGGTACTGCTGGTGATACTCCTCGGCCCGCCAGAACGGGCCGGCGGCGACAATCTGCGTCGCGATCGGGCGGCGGTGCCGGCCGGACGACTCCTCCGCCCTCTTCGATGCGCGCGCGATCCTCTCCTGCTCCGCATCGTGCACGAAGATCACCGATCGGTACTGCGAGCCGACATCCGGCCCCTGCCGATCGACCTGGGTCGGGTCGTGGAGCTTCCAGAACGTCGCGACCAGAGCCTCGTACGACAACCGCGCCGGGTCGAACTCGACCTGCACCACCTCGGCGTGGCCGGTGTCGCCGCCGCAGACCTGGCGGTACGTTGCGTGCTCCGTGTGGCCACCCATATATCCAACAGCGGTCGCAGTGACGCCGTCGATCTGACGGAATGCCGCCTCCACACCCCAGAAGCATCCGCCGCCGAACGTAGCTATTGCCATGATCCGTCTCCCGGCTCCTCTGTCGCAGTGCTTGCACGCCCAAGATGGGTTGCCGAACGGCGCGCGTAAAGCCGCGTGGTCATGCGATCGCGCGGCTTTGACATTCGGATGTCACTCGCGCGGTCAAGGTCTCGTCACATTGCGCAGCTAACAGTACGGGCATCCACAAGAGACCGGAGAACATGATGCACCTCAACAAGTATCGCTGGATCGCAGGAGAGCCCGACCTGCACGACATGCTGCACGACGACGTGGTCGTCGCGGTGATGCGACGGGACGGCGTCAGCCGCGAAGAGCTGTGTCATCTGATCACCGACGTCCGCAATCGCCTCAACGGTCACGATGCCGGCATTCGGAACGGCGGGCTGCCCAGGCCGGCGAACGACACAGTCCCGCTGCATCACCTGTAACACCGGATCGCTCGACCGCGCCGGAGCTGGAGCGCTCCGGCGCGGCGGGTGCTCACTCCGATCCGCCAGTGCCGCGCCGGCGATCGCGCGCGGTGCCGGCACCTTCGCAGTCGTCGGCCCTGAGCTGCGCGGGGCGGGTCGACGACACCCACTGCTGAAGCAGGGTGAAACCGACGGCGAGCAGAGTCGGCCCCAGGAAGATCCCGATGAAGCCGAAGGCGATCACCCCGCCCAGCACGCCGAGGAAGACGAGAAGGATGGGCAGCCGGCTCTCGCGGCTGATCAGCCACGGCTTGATGACGTTGTCGACGCCGCTCACGACCACGAGGCCCCAGAAGCCCATGAAGATGCCCCAGCCCGGCGAGCCCGAGTAGAACAGCCACGCCGTCGCCGGCAGCCAGACGAAGGGCGGACCGCCGGGGATGAGCGAGAGAATGAAGGTCAGGAAGCCGAGCAGCAGCGCACCCGGCACGCCGGCGATCCACAGCCCGATCCCGGCGAGAGATCCTTGGGCGAAGGCGGTGCCCATGATCCCGTAGACCACGCCCTTGATCGTGGACCCCGTCACGTCGAGCAGATGCTGGGCGCGGTCGCCGGCCAGGCGGCGCACGCCCGAGTGGAGCTTCGCCGCGGCCTCGCGGCCGTCGCGGTAGAAGAAGAAGCAGATCAGCACGCTGAGCGTCAGCTCGATGGCGCCCTGCCCCAGATTGGCGCCGCTGCGCAGCATCCAGTCGCGCGCCCGCCCGACATAAGGCTCGACGGTCATCGCGAAGGCGGCGTCGTTATGGGCGAGCCGCAACCATTGGCCGTGAAGGTCTTCGCCGAAGAGCGGAACGTCGAGCACCCAGTCCGGCGGCTCGGGCAGGCCCTCCTCCAGCAGCTCGCGGACGACCTGGACGACGCCGGCGACATGCTCCGCCAGGGTGGCGCCGAGGACCGCGAGCGGGACCACCAGCACCAGGGCGACCAGGATGGTCATGACCATGGCCGCCGCCGTCGGCCTGCCGTCGAGCTTCGACAGCACCCAGGTGTAGATCGGCCAGGTGGAGAAGCACAGGATCAGGGCCCAGAGAATGGCCGACAGGAACGGCCGGAGGACCACCAGGCAGCCGACCGCCAGCAGGGTCAGCATGGTCAGCCCCGCGATGAACTCGATACGGCTGGAAAGTTTCACGGTTCCTTGCCGATGCACAGGCGCCTGCCGCTTTCGGCCCGACGAATGCGGCATCCGCCTCTCGCAGTTTTCTCCACGGAGCAAAGCTAGCACAGGAGGACGGACCGGAAAGCCGAATGCGTCCGTCGCCGGCCCTCCGATCGGCGGACAGGCGGGGCCGCCGCCCCGGGGCGCCGGACGCGGCGATAGCCTGGAATGATTTCAATTGTTAAGGGGGCATTCATATGTATGCGTGATAATGTCGCATGCTTCGCGTGTACGACTGCATCACCCAGGACCACGACCTCCGGCTCGTCGTCCTCGCCGCCGTCATCTGCTTCTTCGCCAGCTTCACGGCGGTCAGCCTGGAGATGCGGGCGAAGTCGGCCCGCGGCCTGCGCTTCGGCTGGCTGATCGGCGTCGGCGCCGCGACGGGCAGCGGCATCTGGGCGACGCATTTCGTCGCCATGCTGGCATTCCGCCCCGATCTGCCGACCGGCTTCGAGCCATGGCAGACGGCCCTGTCGGCCTGCATCGCGATGGTGGTCACGGGGTTCGGCTTCGCCGTCGGGATCCAGCTGCGCGAGCACCCGCGGCTCGCGGTCACGCTCGGCGGGACGGTGATCGGGCTCGGCGTATACGGCATGCATTTCGTCGGCATGGCCGCGCTGGTGGTCCCCGCCACGACGCGCTACGACCCCCTCTACGCCACGGCCGCCCTGATCATCGGGATTCTGTTCAGCATGCTGGCGCTGCGCGGGTCGCTGGCCGGATCGAGCTTCGCCGCCCGGCTCAAGGCGGCCGCCATGCTCACCACCGCCATCACCGGGCTGCATTTCGTCGCCATGGCGGCGGTCGAGCTTCATCCCGACCCGACGGTCCCGACCCTCGAGGCGACGATGTCCGCCGAATGGCTGGCCTTCGGGGTGGCCATGACCACCCTCGTCGTGCTCGCCGCCGCGCTCGCCGGGTCGGTCGTCGACCAGCGCTTCGGGGCCCTCGCGGAGCGCGAGGCGGCGCGGTTGCGGGTCACGGTGGCGGAGCTCGAAGAGACCAAGGCGCGGCTGGAGCGGACCACCGCGGATCTGGTGACGGCGCTCGATGCAGCCGCCGCCGGCAGCCAGGCGAAGTCTCAGTTCCTGGCTGCGATGAGCCACGAGCTCAGGACGCCGCTCAACGCCATCATCGGCTTCTCGGAGGCGCTCGGCGCCGGGCTCGGCGGTCCGCTCAACGAGCGCCAGACGGAGTATGTCGGCCACATCCGCTTCGCCGGCAAGCATCTCCTCGAGCTCGTCAACGACGTGCTCGACCTGTCGAAGATGGATGCCGGGCGGTTCGATCTCGACGAGGTGGAGATCGATGTCGGCGAGACGATCACGGCAGTCGTCGAGCTCCTCGCGCCCGACGCGAAGGGGGCGAAGCTCACGGTGGAGGCGAACGTTCAGTCCGACCTGCCGCGGCTGACCGCCGATCCGCGCCGGTTGCGGCAGATGCTGATCAACCTGCTGTCGAACGCAATCAAGTTCACGCCCGAGGGCGGGCGGGTGGAGATCCGCGCCGCCGCCTCGGAGAGCGGCATCGCCGTCTCCGTCGCCGATACCGGCATCGGCATCGCCGCGGCGGACATTCCCAAGGCGCTGGAGCGGTTCGGTCAGGTGGATGGAAGCCTGGCGCGCAAGTACGAAGGGACCGGTCTCGGCCTGCCGCTCTGCCAGAAGCTCGTCGAGCTGCATGGCGGCACGCTCGCCCTGGACAGCGAGCCGGGCGTCGGCACGACCGTCACCCTCGCCTTCCCCTCGGACCGGATCGTCCGGCGCCGTCGCGCCGCCTGAGCGGCGGGCCGTCCTACCGCCCGGAAGCCTCTGCCGGGCCGCGCGCCGCGATGCGGCGGTCGTGCCACTCGAAGTAGCGCATGGCCAGCGGCACGAACCAGGGTCGGCCGCGATAGAACGGCAGAGTCGGCAGCGGCGTGCGCTCGAACGCCGAGGCGCCATCGCGGTCGCCCAGGATCTTCAGCGCCACCTTGCGGCCGAGATGGGTGCCCATCGGCACGCCGGCGAAGTTGTAGCCGAGCGCGTAGTGGATGCCGTCGACGACGCCGACATGAGGCATGAAGTCGAAGGTCCCGGCGCATTTCCCGGTCCAGGCGCGGCTGAGACGCACCCCGTCGAGATCCGGCAGGATGCGCACCAGGATGTCACGCAGCCGCGGCGCCATGGCCTTTGCCGACGGCGCAGTCTCCCCGGTGCGGCCGCCGAACAGCAGACGGCTGCCGTCCGGCGCCGGCCGGATGTAGTTGATGTTCATCTGCGTCTCGATGCAGGTCCGGCCGTGCGGAATGAGCTGCGCCATCTTCGCCGGCGCGATCGGCTCGGTCGCCGCCATGTAGCCGGAGAACGGAATCACGCGCCGCGCATGCCAGCCGAACTGGGGCGGGGTGTAGCCGTTCGTCGCGACCACGACGTTGCGGGCGACGGTCTCGCCCCGGCCGGTGCGCAGCCGGAAGCCCGAGCCTCCCGACAGGGCCTCGACCGCGAGGACCGGCGTGCGGGCATGGATCGCGCCGCCGGCCGAGATCACGCGCTCGAGCAGGCCCTTGTGATATAGCCCCGGATGGATGGAGCCGAGATCGGGGATGACCGCGCCTCCGAAATAGGCGTCGGTCGCCATCTCCCGCCGCTGCTCGGCGCGGGTCAGCATGTGGTGCTCGAAGCCCAGATGCCGCTTCATCGCGGCGAGATCCCGCGCCAGAAGCTCGTAATGCGCCGGCGACGTCGCGCCGATGAAGCGGCCGCAGATGTTCAGATGGCAGTCGATCGCCTCGGCCGCGACCAGATGCTTGACGAACTGGAGCGCCTCGTCGAGCTCGCGATAGACGGCGATCGCATGGTCCAGCCCGTGCCGCTCGGCGAGCCAGGTGACGTCGCGCTTCAGGGTGCGACCGATATAGCCGGCATTGCGCCGGGAGGCGCCGAAGCCCGCGTCCTCGGCATCGAACACCGCCACGCTGCGGCCGCCGCGCAGAAGATGCAGGGCGGCCGAGAGTCCGGTGAAGCCGCTGCCGATCACCGCGACGTCGGTCCGCGTCGGCCAGTCCGGCGCGGCGAGGACGGGAAGCGGCGCGGCATCCCACCAGTAAGGTTGTTCCTTGAAGTCCTCGGCCAGGCAGGCGAGGTCGTGCACGGTCATCTCGACGTTCCCGGGGCGGCTGTCTCGAAGGGGCGGAACAAGCTCGTGAAGTTCTCGACGCCTGTCAATCGCCGCCGTAACGTGTGGGGAGGCGTTTCCGCCCCCGCCGTCGGCCCCGCCGGGAACGGTGCGAAGCGGCAATCGTTAGCCTGACGACGGTTGGAGAGGACCCTAGCTTGCGCGATAGCGTCTGGCCGGATTTCGCTACCTCGCGGTGCGTACGCGCCTATGAACGCGTCGCCCCCTTCTACGACTACCTGGACGGGCCCTACGAGTATCTCTGGAAGCGCAAGCTGCGCGCCCAGATGTTCGAGGGAGCGCGCGGCCGGATCCTGGATGCCGCCACCGGGACGGGAAAGAACATGCCGTTCTATCCGCCGGGGGCGGAGGTCGTCGGGCTCGACATCAGCGCCGGCATGCTGGAGCGGGCGCGGCAGCGGGCGGAGCGCCACGGGATCCAGGTGGCCCTGCTGCAGCGCGACCTCGCCGAAACCGGCCTGCCGGACGCGTGCTTCGACGCGATCATGGCGGCCTTCGTCTTCTGCTGCATCCCCGAGCCCCGCAAGCCGGTCGCGCTGCGCGAGCTGCGGCGCCTGCTCGCGCCGGGCGGCAAGCTCTACATCCTCGACTACACCATGCCGTCCGGTCCGGCGCAGCGCGCCTATGTCCGCCTGATGACGCCCTTGCTGAAGTTCATGTTCTCGGCCCGCTATGACGGGCATCTCGAGCTGCACTTCCCGTCGGCCGGGCTGCGGGTCGCGGAGACGCGCGAGTTCTTCGGCGGCGGGGTCGCGCTCCACGTCCTCGAGGCGGGCTGACGCCCCCTCTCCCGGGACGGACGACGCCCGACCCGGTGCCGGATCAGGCGCCGGCTTCTGCCGCTTCCACCGGCCGCCGGTTCATCTCGGTGCGGCGCGCGGCCATCTCGTCCAGCTCGCTGCGCAGCTGCGGGTAGCGGCTCATGAACTGGCGGAAGTCGCGCAGGTCGAGCGCCAGCAGCTCGCAGTAGTCGACCGCCGTCACGTCCGCGGAGCGGCGATCGCCGCTCAGCAGCGCCATCTCGCCGAAGAAATCGCCGGGGCCGAGCGGGATCTTGCGGCCTGCGACCGAGACCTCGACCGCGCCCGAGGAGATGAAGAACACCGCATCCGCCTTGTCGCCGGCGCGGATCAGGCGCTCGCCGGGCGCCGCGGAGCGCGCCCGGAAATAGCTCAGCAGCTCCTCCCGCGCGCTCGCGTCCAGGCTGGCGAAGACCGGGAACTTGGCGACGAGCTCCTGGGCCTGCAGCCGCAGCTTCGCCGCCCGGGCCTCGATCCGGCGGCGCACCTCGGCGAGCTCCGCCTGCAGCGCCACGAAGCGCGGATTGCGCGCCTCCGCCGCCTCGCCCGCCCGCCGCGATCCGATGCCCATCCAGGCGAGGATCGGGTTGACCGCCGCGAAGACCAGCGGGTTGCAGGTGATGGACAGGAGCGCCGCGGCCAGAATGAGGTCGCGACCCTCCACCGGCAGCAGCCCCAGCGTGACCCCGAGCGCAGCCAGGATGAAGGAGAACTCGCCGATCTGGGCGAGGCTCGCCGAGACGGTGACCGCGGTCGTCAACGGGTATCCGATCGCCAGCACGATCAGCAGCGCCGCCAGCGACTTTCCGATCAGGACGAGCAGCAGGACCGCGACGACCTCCAGCGGCTCGCGCAGCAGGACCGACGGATCGAACAGCATGCCGACCGAGACGAAGAAGAGCACCGCGAAGGCGTCCTGCAGCGGCAGCGACTCCGCGGCGGCCTTGTGGCTGAAACGCGACTCGCTCAGCACGACGCCGGCGAAGAAGGCGCCGAGCGCGAAGGACACGCCGAACAGCTTGGCCGAGCCATAGGCGATGCCGAGGGCGATCGCGAGGACCGACAGGGTGAACAGCTCGCGCGATCCGAGCCGGGCGACCTGGGCGAGCAGCCAGGGGACGACCCGCGGACCGATCGCCAGGACGATCGCCACGAACAGCACGACCTTGCCGAGCGTCAGCAGCAAGGTGACCAGCAGGTTCTCGCTGGGACCGTGCTCGGCATGGCCGCCCAGCACCTCGGCGAAGGCGGGCAGCAGGACCAGCGCGAGCACCATCGCCAGGTCCTCCACGATCAGCCACCCGACCGCGATCCGGCCGTTGACGCTGTCGACGGCGTTGCGCTCGTCCAGCGCGCGCAGCAGCACGACCGTGCTGGCGACCGACAGCGACAGCCCGAGCACCAGGCCGGCGCCCAGGCTCCAGCCCCAGGTCATGGCCATCGCCGTGCCGATGGCGGTGGCGACGGCGATCTGTGCCACGGCGCCGGGAACGGCCACCCATCGCACCGCCATCAGGTCGGCCGCGGAGAAGTGCAGCCCGACGCCGAACATCAGGAGGATGATGCCGATCTCCGCGAGCTGTCCGGCGAGCGCGGCATCGGCGGTCAGGCCGGGCGTGAAGGGGCCGAGCGCGATGCCGGCCAGGAGATAGCCGACGAGCGGCGGCAGGCGCAGCCGGGCGGCGAGGAAGCCGAGCCCGAAGGCGAGCACCAGCCCCAAGGCCACCGTGGTGATCAGCGACACTTCATGATGCATGGGCGCGTTCTCTCCTCGCGGCACGTCCGCGGCGGCGGTCTGTCGGTGTCCGGCCCCGCGCGCGAGGCGGGTCGAGCAGCGCCTCCCGGCCCGCTAGCCTGCCGGCGGCGCCTGCCCCTCGAGCCGCGGGATCCCGTCGTCGATGCATGCCCAGCTCGGCGCGCGCGAAGTCCAGATGGTCACTTCCGGCCGCGCGATCTCGGGATCGTCGAGCGTCCCGGCGCGGACATAGACGAGATGCGGCCGCGCCTCGGCCGCGCTGAAGAGGTGCGTGCCGCAGGCCGGGCAGAACCGGCGGTGCATCACGTTGCCGCTATCGGCGACGCTGCAATAGTCCTTGATCTCCCCGGTCACGGCGACCGCGTCGCTCGGAAAGCAGACGTTCACCGTCGCAGTGCCGGCGCCGATATACTGGCACAGGCGGCACCAGCAGGTCCGTGTGGTGATCGGCTGCGCGGCGACGCGATACCGCACGGCGCCGCACAGGCATCCCCCCGTGATCTCCATGCGCGCCCCCCGCTGCCCGGCGACCAGCCCCTGCCGGCCCTGGCGTCCCCGACGGGATTCGAACCCGTGTCGCCGCCGTGAAAGGGCGGTGTCCTAGGCCTCTAGACGACGGGGACATGTGGGCCGGTGGGGCCCGTCATTACCCGCGCCGGCAGGGAAAATCAACATATGCCGCGCCGCGGTCCGGTTTTCGGTAGGAGGCGGCCGCCCGTTCGGCCATAATCCCGCGCCGCGGCGACCGGAACAATCGAGCGTTTCCGGGGACTTCCGGGGGGAAGTCCGTCCGCCGCGGTCCTACCCATCATCGCTCGAACAGAGGGGATCCATGACCATTACCCGGATCGGCGTCGGCCCGCGCATGAGCGAGGCCGTCATCCATGGCGACACCGTCTACCTGGCCGGCCAGGTCGCCGACAACCCGGTGCCTTCGGTGGAGAAGCAGACCAAGCAGGTCCTGAGGAACATCGACAAGGTGCTGAAGCAGTGCGGCACCAGCAAGGCCAAGATCCTCAAGGCCAATATCTGGCTGTCGGACATCCGCAGCTTCGACGAGATGAACAAGGTCTGGGACGCCTGGGTGGCCAAGGGCAACACGCCCGCCCGCGCCACCGTCGAGGCGCGGCTCGCCGGCCCGGAGTACCTGGTCGAGATCATGGTGGTCGCGGCGAGATAGTTCGCCCCCTGCCCGGCGCTTCGTGACGGCCGCCACCCGGTGACGGCCGTCACCGCGCCTCCCTTCCCCGCTTGCCGCCGGCTCCGCCGCGGCCCATCCTGACGTCACGGCGCGCGCGAGCATTGCGCGACCAGCAGAAGTCCGGCCTCCGCCCGACCGGGCGGGCTTCCACCCGGCCGGAAGCCGCGCATGGCCCGAAAACGGACGTGATCCCCAGGCGCGCCGCTCCGCCAGGGAGGCCGTCATGGACTGGCTTTTCGGCAGCACCACCCTCAACGACGCCTTCGGACATCTCTCCTACGTCCTGATCGCCACCTCGTACTACCTGACCCGCATGTTCTGGCTGCGAGTGCTGGCGGTTCTCGGCCTCGCCTGCGAGATCGTCTACTTCCACTTCTCCGGCGGCGATCTGAGCACCGGCATCGCCTGGAACGTGGTGTTCATCGCGATCAACGCCTATCAGCTCTGGCGGCTGGTCGCGCAGGCTCGCGAGGCGCGCCACGCATCGGAGCTCGCCGCGCTCCGCCAGAGTCTCCTGGCGGGGCTCGACGCGTCCCAGATCGGATGCCTGCTCCGCACCGGCAGCTGGCGCGACGTCCCGCCCGGCGCCCGCCTGACGCAGGAGGGCGTCCCGGTCACCGAGCTCTATCTGCTCGCCTCGGGCCGGGCGACGGTGGAGGTCGCGCACGCGACGGTGGCCCGGCTGCAGGCCGGCAGCTTCGTCGGCGAGATCGCCTTTCTGTCGGGCGATCCGGCCAGCGCCACGGTCCGTATCGAGGAGCCGGCGCGCGTCTTCGTCTTCGACCCGGCGCGACTTCGCCGTCTCATACGCCACGACGAGGGGATCGCCGCAGCCATGCTCCGCGCGCTCGGGCAGGACCTGGCCAGGAAGCTCTGCGCGAGCACCCATGCAGGGCTGGGCGCGGTCGCGCCCGGTTAGCCGCGCGCGCCCGGATACGCCCGGAACCAGCCTGGAATCTCGTCCGCCGGAAGCGGCCGGGCGAACAGATAGCCCTGTCCGGCGTCGCAGCCGGCGTCGACGAGGAGCCTCAGCGCCTCGCTGGTCTCGACTCCCTCCGCCACCACCCGCAATCCCAGCCGATGCGCGAGATCGATGATCGCCCCGACGATCACCGCCTTGTCCTTCGACGTCGCGCAGTCGATCACGAAGGACTTGTCGATCTTGACCTCGGAAAAGGGCAGCCGCTGCAGCTGCACGAGCGACGAGTATCCGGTCCCGAAATCGTCGATGGCGAGCCCGATTCCCCTGAGGCGCAGCCGGGTCAGAATGTCCATGGACCTGTCGACGTCGCCCATCGCGGCCGATTCCGTGACCTCCAGGATCAGGCAGTTCGGCGAGACCCCGGCTTGCGCGCAGGCCGCCGTGATGAGCCGCCCGATATCGTAGTCGCCGATGCTGCGGGCGGACAGGTTGACCGCCACGGTCAGGGACAGGCCGAGTGCGGACCACGCCTTGTGCTGGCGCAGCGCCGTCTCCAGCACCCATTCCGTCACGCGATGGATGAGATCGCTCTCCTCGGCGAGCGGGATGAACTCGAGCGGCGGAACGGGCCCGACATCGGGATGGGTCCAGCGCACCAGCGCCTCCACTCCGATGGGCCGCATCGTCTTCAGGTCCACCTTGGGCTGGTACTCGAGCCGGAGCTCGTTGCTTTCAACCGCCTCCAGCAGCCGGGATGCGGTTATGGCGTTCACGTCCTGACCGATGCTCTTCAGCGCCTCGGTCAGCGGGCCGACGCGCACCGGCTTGGGCAGTACGCCGGCCATGTTGAGGCCGCGCACCGCTCCGAGATGCTGCGCAGCCTCCAGCACCTTCCGGTCGAAGCCGCTGACGATCAGGATGCGCGCGGTGACCCGCTCGTCGGCCAGATAGCGGAGCAGCTCGACGCCGTCCGTTTCCGGCATGGCGAGATCGAGGATGATGATGCCCGGGCGCCAGGCGCGCACGCGCTGCCGGAAATCCGCCGGATCGGCGGTCACGATCACGTCGAAGCCCGAGCGGCGGGCGATGCGTCCGATGACCGCCGCCACGCCCGGATCGTCGTCGATCACCAGAACGCGATTGGCCTCACCGGCTGGGTTGCCGTCCTCCATCCACCATACCTCGGCTCCACCCGACCTATCGCGCCAAGGTCTCCTGAATCCGCCGGGCAAGCTCGTGTTTTCGGTAGGGCTTGCTCAGAAAGCCGATCGGCTCTCCGGTCTCTTCGTCCTTCGGAATGGAGACCTCGGCAAAGCCGGAGGTCAACAGGACCTTGATCTGCGGCCGCCTCTCCCGGGCGTGGCGGAGCAGGTCGATCCCGCTGGTGCCGCCCGGCATCACGATGTCGCTGAAGAGCAGATCGATCTGCCTGCTCTCGTCCTCGAGCAGCTCGAGGGCCGCCGCGCCATTGCCGACAGCGATGGCCCGGTATCCAAGCTCCGTCAGCTGCTGAACCACCAAGTCGCGGACGCCCTCGTTGTCCTCGACCACCAGGATCGTCGTCTCTCCGGAGGCGCGAGGCGAGCCGGACGGGCCGGGCGCCTGCTCCTCCTGCCGATGCGCCGCCCCGGCGCGGGGCAAATACAGCCGGACCGTCGTGCCGCGCCCGACCTCGCTCTCGATCCGGACATGGCCGCGCGACTGCTTCACGAAGCCGTACACCATGCTGAGCCCGAGGCCCGTCCCCTTGCCCTGCGGCTTGGTGGTGAAGAACGGCTCGAAGACCCGGCTCAGCGTCTCCGCCGTCATGCCGCTGCCGGTGTCGGAGACCGCCACCATGACGTAGTCTCCCGGCGTCACGTCGATCTCCGTCTCCGGGACGTCCTCGTCGAGCCGCCGGTTGGCGGTGGAGATCGTGAGACAGCCGCCTTGCGGCATGGCGTCCCGCGCGTTGATCGCGAGGTTGAGCACGGCCGATTCCACCTGCGTCGGATCGACGAAGGCGAGCCACAGATCGGCGGCGGGTTCGATCACCACCTCGACCTGCTCGCCGAGCGTCCGCCGCAGCAGGTCCATCATCTCCGGGATCATCTCGTTGAGCTGGCAGACCTGCGGCTCGAGCGACTGCCGCCGCGCGAATGCGAGAAGCTGGCGCGTGAGGTCGGCGCCCCGCAGGCTCGCGTTGAGCGCGAGCGTCGCGAGCCCGTGTCCGGAGCTGTACGGCGGCAGCTGCTCCGTCAGAAGGTCGATGTTGCCGATGATCACCGTGAGCAGGTTGTTGAAGTCGTGGGCGAGGCCGCCCGTCAGCTGGCCGATGGCCTCCATCCGCTGCGCCCGGCGCAGCTGCTCCTCGATCTCCTTGCGGCGGGTGACGTCCTCGAGAATGCCGATGAAATGCGTGAGCCGGTCCTTCTCGTCCCGGATCGGCGAGATGGTCGCCGCAACCGCGAGCATGCCGCCGCTCTTCCGGCGCGTGCTGAACTCGCCCCGCCAGTCGTCGCCCGCGAGCAGCGTCTGCCAGAGGGCGGTGAAAGCCGCCTCATCCTCCGGCCCGAACTTCCAGGGCGACGGTTCGCGGCCGACGATCTCGTCGACGTCGTACTCGGTCGCCTCCAGGAAGGCCGGGTTCACGTACTCGATCCGCCCGTCGGCATTGGTGATGATGACGAGATTTATGCTCTGCTCCACGGCCTGGAGCAGCTGGCGCAGCTTCGCCTCGGAGCGCCGCCGCTCGCCGATGTCGCGGATCACCGCGGTCACCGTCCTGCGGCCGTTCTCGGCGAGCGTCGAGATCGACGCTTCGGCCGGGAATTCCTCCCCGTTCTTGCGGCAACCATAGATCTCCCGCGGCCCGTCGGCGGTCTCCGTCCAGGACGGGCCGTCGGCGAGCTCGCCGTCGCCTTCCGCGGCGTAGCGCGACGGCAGCAGGAGGTTCACGGGCTGGCCCGTCGCCTCCTCCGCCGTATAGCCGAAGATCGCCTCGGCGGCCTTGTTGAACACGACGATGCGGCGGTCCTCGTCGAGGGCGACGATCGCGTCGGCCGCCATGTTCAGGACCTGCCCGTACCGCGCCTCGGCCGCTCTGCGCTCCGCCTCGGCCCGCGCGCGGGCGCGCCGGAGCTCGGCCTCCCTGAGCTCGCGCTCGATGGCCGGGATGAGCCGCTTCAGGCTGCCCTTGGTGACATAGTCATGCGCGCCGGCCCGCATCGCGGCGACCGCCAGATCCTCGCCGATCGTCCCGGAGATGAAGATGAACGGAATGTCGAGCCCCCGGTCGCGCACCATGGCCAGCGCCTGCGTCCCGCTGAAGGACGGCATGGTGTAGTCGCTCAGGATGACGTCCCATTCCCGGCCGTCGAGCGCGGCCCGCAGCCCGTCCGGCGTATCCACCCTGTCATAGATCGGCTCGTAGCCCGCCCTGCGGATCTCGCGGAGGAGGAGGTCCGTGTCGTCCACGGAATCCTCCACGATCAGAACGCGCAACTGGGTACCCATGGTGATCACCTCGAGCGGCGCCGACTAGCCGAGGCGCGCCGGCGGCTCGTTCAGCAGCAGCCAGTAGAGACCCAGCTGACGCGCCGCCTCGATGAACTCGTCGAAATTCACCGGCTTGCGGACGTAGCTGTTACAGCCGAGCCGATAACTGGCCACGATGTCCTGCTCCTCCCTGGACGAGGTCAGGATGACCACGGGAAGCGTGCTGGTCCGCTCGTCCGCGCGAATCCGCCGCAGCACCTCCAGCCCGTCGATGCGCGGAAGCTTCAGATCGAGGAGCACGACCTGCGGCAGGTCGGCGACGTCGCGCCCTGCATGGGGACCCGTGCCGAACAGGTAGTCGAGCGCCTCGACGCCGTCCCGCGCGACGAAAACGTCGTTCCGGATGTTGTTCTTCTGCAGCGCCCGGACGGTCAGCAGCTCGTCGTCGGGATTGTCCTCGACCAGCATGATGGTTCGGTCTCTCATGCGTGCTCCCCTCCGCCCATGGTGAAGTAGAAGGTCGCCCCCTGGCCGGGGGCGGCCTCGACCCAGATGCGGCCGTCGTGCCGGCGCACGATACGCTGGGCCGTCGCCAGGCCGATTCCCGTCCCGGTGAACTCGCGTTCCTGATGCAGCCGCTGGAACGCGCCGAACAGCCGGGCGGAATGCGCCATGTCGAATCCCACGCCGTTGTCGCGAACGAAGAACGTCGGCGTGCCGTTCATCTCCGCGCGGCCGACCTCGATCCGGGTCTCGTCCTGCTTGCCCGTGAACTTCCACGCGTTGGACAGCAGGTTCTCCAGGGCGATCCGCAGCAGCCGCGGGTCCCCTTCCACCCGCAAGCCGTCGGCGATCCGGATCTGCGCGCGCCGTCCGGGCTCGGCCGCCTGCAGATCCGCGAGGATGTCCGCCGCCAGCCGGCCCAGATCGACCTCCTCGAAACTGACCTCTGCGCGGGTCACGCGGGCAAGCTTCAGCAGATCGTCGATCAGCAGCCCCATGCGTTGCGCGGCAGCGCGGATGCGCCCGAGATGGCCGCGCCCCACGGCATCGAGCTGATCGGCACAGTCTTCCAGGAGAGCCTGGCTGAAGCCGTCGATGGCGCGCAGCGGCGCCCGCAGGTCGTGCGAGACGGAGTAGCTGAACGCCTCGAGCTCCTTGTTCAGGAGCTCGAGCTCCGCGTTGTCCCGCGTCAGCCGGACGTTCATCTCCTGGATCTGCTGCTCCGCGGCGCGCTGCTCCGTCACGTCCCGGATGTCGCAGAAGACGAGAACCCCCTCCGCCGTTTCCGTCGGGCTCAGGCTGACGGCGACCGGCATCTCCGACCCGTCCCGGCGGCGGCCATAGAGCTCCAGCCCGATGCCCATGGGCCGCGCGCGCGGCTCGGCGACATAGGAGGCGCGGTGCCGGACGTGCTCGCGGCGAAACCGCTCGGGCACGAGCATCTCGATGGGCTGATCCTGGAGCTCCTGCCGGCCGTAACCGAACAGCCTTTCGGTCTGAGCATTGGCGAGCACGATGCGGCCATCCGCATCGGTGATCACCACGGCGTCGGGCGCGGATTCGAACAGACTGCGAAAGCGCATCTCGCTGCGACGCACGGCTTCTTCCGTCGCGACCCGCATCGTCCAGTGCCGCGCGACCAGCCAGGACCCGAAGGCGAGCAGCGCCATCAGGAGACCGGTCGCGATCGTCCAGTTGCGAAGCACCGGCGAGGGCAGCTGCGCGAGCGCGGGGGACGGCAGATAGGTCATCAGGTACAGGGGCCGGGGGGTCTTCACCCCGGCCGCCTCCCCGCCCTCCTCTCCGCCCTGGCCCAGCAGCACCCGTTCATAGGTGAGCATGCCGCCGGCGCTTTCCATGTGCCCCAGCCCGGCCGAGCCGCGGATCCGCTCCCAGGCCTCGGGATGTGCCCGGGCGAAGGACCGGTCCCGCCGTTCGGGGTACATGAAGGCCCATTCGTCGTCCGGGTCGGGGCCGAGCAGCCAGTACCCGTCGGCGTTGACGATCCAGAACGCCGAGGAGCCGTCCACGGCCAGGCTGCGCACCCGGTCGAGCATCCGCCAGGCCCGGTAGTCGAGAACGATGAGCCCCTGCTTGCGCCCCGCGGCGTCGACGATGACCATGCCGAAGCGGATGGTCGGCTCGACCGGCTCCTCGATCCGACCGTGCTCCATGTCGAGATCCATGGGGGAGAGGTAGATTTCGCCGGGCCCGAGGTCGAGCGTCTCCTCCACGTAATAGCTTGCCGCCCTGTCCTGAAGCGCCCGCTCCGGCACGACTCGGGGCGTCCCGTCCGCCCAATCGACGCGAACGACCTCCTGCCCCTCAGGGTCTAGCACCCGTATCTTGGCGTAGAGCCGCTTATGCGTCGCCAGGTTCAGGTATTCCGATGCGAGCTCGTCCCGGAGCCCGGGCGCGCCGGTCGCCAGGAAAGCCCGCAGCTGCTGCTGGCCCGCAAGCACGCGAATGTCGGAAATGACCGTCTCGAGCGTGGCGGCGATGCGCTGCGCGCCGATCTCCACGACCTTCTCCTGGGCCGTGATCGCGATCGCCCGTGAGGCCGCTTCCTGCGCCCGATAGAGCAGGACGACCACGCCGATCGTGACCAGCGCAGCCGGCGCGAACACGAGCAGCGCCCGCCTGATGGTACCGTTTCCTCGGCGCCTCGTCGGCGCCTGCTGACCCCGCCCGCCGGTCAGCAACTCTTCCTTCTCCTCATGGGACCTAGGGTATCAACCGCCGGCGCAAGGAGAAACGGTTATCGGCTCCAATCATACGCAGTAGTGGGCGATACATTTAACGTTCTTGTATCTCGAATTTGGGCTTTATCTCCCCTTTTAGATAGTTAGGTATCTGCACTAATTGCTTCGGCCGCATCTTCTATCAGGAGCTGCACCTCGTTCCGGCCTTGCCAGGTGTCGGGCCGCAGATGGCCCGCCAGATGCAGGGGCGCCGTCCTGGCCGACAGCAGCGCAGGCCCGAGGGTTCCTTCCATGGCGCGGAATGCGATGGCCTTGAGCTGGCGCCGATCGGTGCCGCCGAGGATGCAGCGGACATGACCCTCGCCCACCACGTCCGCACGGACGAGGCGCGCGGCCGGCAACGCGAAGCGGGGCTCGGGATTGCCGGTGCCGAAGGGCCCCAGCCGATCGAGCTCTGCCATCAGCTCGGGCGTGGCTGCACCGGGGACCAGCGTGCCGTCCACGGCCAGGCTGGGGCGCAGCGCCCCTTCCGCGATCTGCGGCCGCAGGCGCTCGGCGACGAAGCTGCGCAGATCGTCCAGCCGCTCCGCGGCGACGGTCAGCCCTGCCGCCATGGCGTGACCGCCGCCATTCACCAGCAGGCCGGCCTGCCTGGCGGCGATCACGACCGCGCCGAGGTCGATCCCGGCGACCGAGCGGCCGGATCCCTTGCCCACCGCCCCGTCGAGCGCCACCACGAGCGCGGGACGATGGAAGCGCTCCTTCAGCCGGCTGGCGACGATGCCGATGACTCCCGGGTGCCAGCCCGCGCCGGCCACCACGATCGGGTCGTGCGGCCCCACGCTGTCCGCCTCCACCGCAGCGATCGCGGCCTCGAGCACGGCCTGCTCGATCGCCTTCCGCTCGCTGTTGTACCTGTCGAGGCGGGCGGCGAGATGGGCGGCCTCGGCCGGATCGTCCGTGGTCAGCAGCCGGGCGCCGAGATCGGCCTCGCCGACCCGCCCGCCGGCATTCACGCGCGGCCCGAGCAGGAATCCCAGATGCCAGGCGCCGGGGCGCTCCTCGAGGCGCGCCACGTCGGCGAGCGCCGCGAGGCCGACGCTCTCCCGCCGCGCCAGCACCTTGAGCCCCTGCGCGACCAGGGCCCGATTCAGGCCGACGAGCGGGACCACGTCGCAGATCGTGCCGAGCGCGACGAGATCGAGCCAGCGCAGCAGGTCGGGCTCGCCGCGGCCGGCGCGGTACCAGCCGGCGGTCCGGAGGCTGCGGTTCACCGCGACCGCCAGGAGGAACGCCACGCCGACCGCCGCCAGCCGTCCGAGCCTAGCGCGCACCGCCGGGTCCTCGTCCAGCCGGTTGGCGTCGATCACCGCCACCGCTGCCGGCAGGCGCGGCTCGGCCTCGTGGTGATCGACGACGACCACGTCGAGCCCTGCCGTCCGTGCGGCGTCCAGCGGCTCGAACGCGGCGATGCCGCAATCGACGGTGACGACGACACCGATCCCCTGCTCGCGCAGCCGCCGCAGCGCCGCTCCGTTCGGGCCGTAGCCTTCGCGCAGCCGGTCGGGGATGTAGATCGTGACGTCGGCGCCGGCCGCGCGGAAGAACCGCCAGAGCAGCGCCGAGGAGGTGGCGCCGTCGACGTCGTAGTCGCCGAACACGGCGATGCGCTCGCCCGTCATCACCGCGCGGGCGAGGCGTTCCGCGCCGCGATCCATGTCGGTGAGCACGGACGGATCGGGCAGCAGCGCGCGCAGCGTGGGGGCGAGGAAGGTCTCGACCTCTTCCGTATCGACGCCGCGCGCAGCGAGCAGACGCCCGACGATCTCGCGCAATGCGAAGCGCTGCGCCAGCGCCATCCCGGCGCGCGTGTCGCCGCCGCGGGCGCGCCAGCGACGCCCGCAGACCGAATGCTCGACACCGAGCACCGCCTGGTCGGGCAGGCCGGCGGCTTCCGGCCGAAGGCCGGCCGGCTGCGCCACGGTCATTCCCGGCCTGCCGGACGGGTCAAGGGGGATTCCGGGGCGAAGCTCACCGGTCCATCGGCTCGAAGCCCGACTTGCGGTCGAAGTTGTGGTCGGCCTCGATGACCCGGACGGTGCCGGTCTTCGACCGCATCACCATGGAGTGGGTCGTCGCGCCGGCATGGAAGCGGCGCACGCCGCGTAGCATGGTGCCGTCGGTCACGCCGGTGGCGGCGAACATCACCTCGCCGTGGGCCAGATCGAGCAGGGAGTACTTGCGGTCGAGATCCTCGATGCCGCAGCGGCGCGCCCGCCCGCGCTCGTCGTCGTTGCGGAAGATCAGCCGCCCCTGCATCTGCCCGCCGATGCAGCGCAGCGCCGCCGCGGCAAGCACGCCTTCGGGAGCGCCGCCGCTGCCGAGATAGATGTCGATGCCGCTGTTCTCGCGCGACGTGGCGATGACGCCGGACACGTCGCCGTCGGAGATGAGCATGATCCGCGCGCCGGCGGATCGCACGCGCGCGATGAGATCGGCATGGCGCGGACGGTCGAGGATGCAGGCGACGATGTCGGACACGTCCATCTTCTTCGCCGTGGCGAGGTTCTTCAGGTTCTCCTCGGGCGTGGCGTCGAGATCGACGACGCCATCGGGCAGGCCGGCGCCGACCGCGATCTTGTCCATGTAGACGTCGGGCGCGTTGAGGAAGCCGCCCTCCTCCGCCATGGCGACGACGGCGAGCGCGTTCGGCCCGCCCTTCGCCGTGATCGTCGTGCCTTCCAGCGGATCGAGCGCGATGTCGATCTTCGGGCCGCCGAGACCGACCCTCTCGCCGATATAGAGCATCGGCGCCTCGTCCCGCTCCCCTTCGCCGATCTTGACGGTGCCCTCGATCGCCAGGCTGTTCAGCGCGCGGCGCATGGCGTCCACAGCCGCCTGGTCCGCCGCCTTCTCGTCGCCCCGCCCCATGAGGCGCGATGCAGCCAAGGCGGCGGCCTCGGTGACCCGCACCGCCTCCAGCGCCAAGTTGCGATCCATCGCCCTGTTGTTCGGCATGTTCATCCCCTCGGATTGCGCGCCGGCTGCCTGGCCGGCGCTACAGCGTTTCGATGCGGATCATGTGCGGCGGCTCGCGGACCGTCCCCAGCCGGGCGATCCGGTCGAGCGCACGGCGCATCGCGGCCTCGTCCGTCTCGTGGGTCGTGAGCACCACCGGCACGGCCTCTTCCGGCGCGCGGCCGCGCTGGATCATGGCCTCCATCGAGACCTGCTCGTCGCGCAAGGCGGCAGCCACGTCGGCGATCACGCCGGGGCGGTCGACGACCGTCAGACGAACATAATAGGCCCCGCGGTGCCGCGCCATGGGGGCGACCGCCGGCCGGCCGAGCTGGCCCGCAGGTACGCCGAAAGTGGGGGTCACCCGGCCGCGCGCGATGTCGATCAGATCGGAGACGACGGCCGAGGCGGTCGGCCCGGCCCCGGCGCCGCGCCCTTCGGCCACGCTCTGGCCGACGAAGTCGCCCTCGGTGACCACGGCATTGAAGACCCCCTCGACATGGGCGATCGGCGTCCCGATCGGCACCATGCAGGCGTGAACGCGCTGTTCGACGCCGTGCTCAGTCGGGCGCGCGATGCCGAGCAGCTTGATGCGATAGCCGAGCTCCTCGGCAAAGGCGATGTCGGTCGCCGAGACGTGGCGGATGCCTTCCACGTGCACGCCGGCGAAGTTGACCTCGCAGCCGAAGGCGACGCTGGTCAGGATCGCCAGCTTGTGCGCGGTATCCACCCCGTCCACGTCGAAGGTCGGATCGGCCTCGGCGTAGCCGAGCTTCTGCGCCTCGGCCAGCACGTCGGCGAACTCGCGCCCGGTCTGGCGCATGGTCGTCAGAATGTAGTTGCAGGTCCCGTTCAGGATGCCGAAGACGCGGTTGATGCGGTTGGCGGCGAGGCCCTCGCGCAGCGCCTTGATGATCGGGATGCCCCCTGCGACCGCCGCCTCGTAGGCGATCGCCAGGCCCTTCGCCTCCGCCGCGCGGGCGAGCGCCGTGCCGTGATGGGCGAGCAGCGCCTTGTTCGCGGTCACCACGTGCTTGCCGGAGCCGATCGCCGTCTCGACGAGCGACTTGGCGATGCCGTCCGAGCCGCCGATCACCTCGACCACCACGTCCACCGACGGATCGCGCGCGAGGGACGCGGCGTCGGCATGCCAGGTCAGGCCGCCGAGGTCGACGCCCCGGTCGCGCCCGCGATCGCGTGCCGAGACCGCGGTCACGCGGATCGGCCGCCCGCAGCGCTGCGCCAGCAGGTCGCCGTGCTTCTGAAGGAGGCTGACCGTGGCCGCGCCGACCGTGCCGAGCCCGGCGACGCCCACCCGGAGCGGCGCACTCATCGTTTGCCGACCCGCCGCGGCGCGGCCGTGGCGGCTTCGAACCGGCGCGGGGCGCCGCGTTTGCAATATGCCATCTGCAGAACCAGGATGTTTGACCGGAGAAGTCGTGCGATCGGGAAGCTCTTGGACGCCTCGGCCCGCCCGGAGGGCGACCCATCTATCTCATTATCCCCTTGTAGCGACCGGGGCGAGTCCCGTCGAGGCCGCTCCTTCTCCTAGTAGTCCAGGTAGATCTCGACGCGGCGGTTGCCCGCCTCGCCCGTCGGCGCGGTCTCGTAATACATCGGCTGCTGCGCGCCGGCGGCGGCGACCTGGATCTGGTCCGTGGCGACGCCGAGCCGGGACAGCTCCCGCGCGACCGAATTGGCCCGCGCCAGAGAGATGTTGAAGTTCGCCAGGTTCTGCTTGGCGTTGCCCCCCGTGGCGCCGCTCATGCTGGCATGGCCGATCACGCGGACCAGCCCGCCCCGTTCCTTGTGCAGCTCCGCCACTTCGCGCAGCACCTTGACGTCGCTGCGGGACAGCGAAGCCGAGCCGTGCCCGAAGAAGATCAGCGCCACCGGGCGGGACTCGCCGCTCGGCAACAGCGGATTGACCCCGCGCCCGCCGGCGGCGGTCGCCGCGTCCGGATTGACGATGACCGAGCCGCCTTCGAGGACCTGGGGCTGCGGCGCGCTGGCCGGCGGCGGAGCCGGCTGGGGTGCCGGGACGGGCTGAGGCGCCGGCGGCTGGGCGGTCGCGGTCTGCGAGGGTACGGACGCCGGCGGTGGCGCGGACGCCGCCGCCGGCGGCGGAACAGGCTGCGATTCGATGGACGGGCTGGCGACCGGGCTGGGCGGCGGCGGCGGTGCGGGGTTTGCCGGCGCCGCATCTGCGGCCTCCGATTCACCCGACCCGGCGGCGGCCTGTTGCGGCGCTTCCGCCGGCGCAGGCGGCGCGGCAGGCGCTGCCGTCGACGACTGGGCGCCGAGCGATTCGTCGGTGTACTCGGCGTTGTCGCGATCCGCGGCGAGGCCTTCCCTGATCTGGGCGCGCTCCTCGGGCGTGCTGGTCTCCGGCGGCTCGTCCGGCACGGTGCCGAGATTGGGGAAGGGCTGGTCGCCCTGGGCCTCGGCCGGCACGGCGACCCGGCTCGGCTCCTCCTCGTCCTCGAACATCCCGGAGACGGCATTGCAGCCCGCCAGCAGCAGGGCGAGCGCGACGGCGGTCACGCCGATCTTCCATCGGCCGCGCCTGTCAGCGCCTGTCGGCTCGATCCGGCCTGTTGCTCGCGTCAAGAGGCCTCCTCACGGCCCGTTCCGCCCCGTTGTGTCGCTGCACGAGGCGTCCTAACGTTCGGACATCCGCTCGACCGGCCTTCCCGAGGCCGGCCTGGAGAGCTGGTGGCGGCTAGCGTGCCCAATTCCTACATTAAAAATGTCGCCTATGGTCCAGCCGGGCAATCATAAGGAAGGCGTTATGACCGATCAACAGGGCGCCGACGCCAGACTGCCGGATCCCGTCGAACTGTCGCAGGCGATGGCGAAGATCGCCGAGCGGTCGCAGCGGATCGTCAGCGACTTCCTGGCGCGCCAGGGCGGCGAGGACGGGGTCGGCATGTCCGATCCGCTCAATATCGGCCGCGCCTTTCTCGAGATGACGGCACGCCTCATGGCCGACCCGGCCAAGCTGGTCCAGGCCCAGATGAGTCTCTGGCAGGACTACCTGAATCTCTGGCAGGCGACGGCGCGACGCATGATGGGCGAGGAGGCCGACCCGGTCATCCAGCCCACCCCCGAGGATCGGCGCTTCCGCGACGCCGCCTGGCAGGAGAACCAGGTCTTCGACTTCATCAAGCAGTCCTATCTGCTGTCGGCGCGCTGGCTGCAATCCACCGTGCGCGAGGTCGAGGGGCTGGACGACAAGACCGCGAAGAAGGTCGATTTCTATACCCGGCAGTTCGTCGACGCGATGGCGCCGAGCAACTTCGTCATGACCAATCCCGAGGTGCTGCGCGCCACGATGGAATCGGGCGGCGAGAACCTGGTCAAGGGGCTGCAGAACCTGCTCGAGGATCTGGAGAGGGGCAAGGGCAAGCTCGCCATCCGGATGACCGACCTCGAGGCCTTCCGGCTCGGCGAGAACATCGCCGTGACGCCGGGCAAGGTCGTCTTCCAGAACGATCTCATCCAGCTGCTGCAGTACGAGCCGACGACCGAGACCGTGCACCGCCGGCCGCTGCTGATCATCCCGCCCTGGATCAACAAGTACTACATCCTCGATCTGCGCGAGAAGAACTCGTTCATCAAGTGGGCGGTGGCGCAGGGCCACACGGTCTTCGTCGTGTCCTGGGTGAACCCGGACGAGCGGCTGGCGCAGAAGACCTTCGAGGACTACATGCTGGAAGGCCCGCTGGCCGCGCTCGACGCGATCGAGGCGGCGACCGGCGAGCGGGAGGTGAACGTCATCGGCTACTGCCTCGGCGGCACGCTGCTCGCCGCGACACTCGCCTGGATGGCGGCGAAGGGCGACGATCGCGTCGCCAGCGCCACCTTCTTCACCACCCTGACCGACTTCAACGAGCCCGGCGAGCTCGGCGTGTTCATCGACGAGGAGCAGCTCACCGCGCTCGAGGAGCGGATGAACGAGAAGGGCTATCTCGAAGGCCACGCCATGTCGACCACGTTCAACATGCTGCGGGCCAACGACCTGATCTGGTCCTTCGTGGTCAACAACTACCTGCTGGGCAAGGACCCCTTCCCGTTCGACCTGCTCTACTGGAATTCCGATTCCACGCGCATGCCGGCGGCCATGCACAGCTTCTACCTGCGCAAGATGTACCAGGAGAACCGGCTGGTGAAGCCCGGGGGGATCACCCTCCAGGGCGTGCCGATCGACCTGCGCAAGGTGGCCGTGCCGACCTTCATCCTGTCGACGAAGGAGGACCACATCGCCCCGTGGAAGACGACCTATGCCGCGACCCGGCTCTATAGCGGTCCGGTGAAGTTCGTCCTCGCCGCCTCCGGCCACATCGCCGGCGTGGTGAATCCGCCGGAGGCGAAGAAATACGGCTACTGGACCAGCGCGAAGCTGCCGGCCGATCCGGAGGCATGGCTGGCGGCGGCGAAGGAGAATGCCGGGTCCTGGTGGCCGGAATGGGCGAAGTGGGTGGCGAAGTACGGCGGCGACAAGGTCCCCGCCCGCCGCCCCGGCGAGGGAAAGCTCGCGGTCGTCGAGGACGCGCCCGGGTCCTACGTGAAGATGCAGCAGCAATAGGCGGCGCCTCAATCTTTCCATCATTGCGAGCCAAGCTCGGCGGATGATCCATCACCTCAGGTACACGCCGATGCCCCGCCTCGCCGCCGCCGTTCTCTCGATCGCCCTCGTCCTGGCGCTGGGCCTGCCCGCCGCCGCGGCGGAGCAAGGCTGGACCGTGGTGCCCGCCCCGTCGGACCATCCCGATCTCCGGGCGGCCACGGTCGCCAACGCCGACGGCCACCGCCTCTATGTCTGGGAGCTGGTCGACGAGGAGCGCAGCCAGATCTATTGCGAGATGCACCTGGCCGATGGCCTGCGCTTCGCCGACGCCATGCCGACATATCGCATCGACGGCGGCGCGGCGGTCGACACGGGCGAGATCCGCGACGCCGGCGAGGCGAAGAACGCGCTCTGGGCGCATGTCGGAGAGAGCGTGGCGTTCTGGCTGCTGTCGCCCCTGCCGGATTCCGCCCAGGGTGGCGGCGATCCGCTCGCCCCCTGGCTCATTGGCCGCGAGGTCGCGATCTCGTTCCGCACTGCCGACGGCGG